>NZ_DAITZW010000010.1:25378-43795 GCF_036847465.1 Thermovirga lienii
GGTCAAAGGAGTCAAAAGTGTCAAGAGGGGTTGATCAAAACTAACCAATAAAAGGCGCTGTTGCTTCGCCCAGTATTACTAATTATAATAAAAATAACACCAAGAAAAGAGGTGAAATGTTTTGATACGCAAAGTCCTTAAAGGGTTGCGGGTGTCTCTAGGTGTTTTTGCACTGCTTTTGGGTTTGATGGTAATGGTCGGGTTTGCCCAGGATAAAGTGGAGATTACAGATGCCTGGGGCAGAGTGGTAAGAGTTCCAAAGAGCGTTGATCAGGTAATATGCTCTGGGGCGGGGTGTTTGCGGTATTTGGTGTACCTTCAGGGGCAGGACATAGTCGTTGGCGTTGATAGTCTGGAAAAACGGAAGAATCGGCTTGATTCTCGTCCCTATGCCATAACTCATCCGGAACTGAAGGAAAAGCCCCTCTTTGGGGAGTTTAGAGGGCACGATAATCCTGAGCTCATTTTGTCGTTGGATCCCCAACCTCAAGTGATATTCAAGACCTACGGGGGCTCGGGGTATGATCCCGATGAACTCCAGAACCGCACGGGCATTCCCGTGGTGGTGCTGAATTACGGACATCTGGTAACTCGCCGAGAAGATATAAATAACGCCCTCTTGTTAATGGGAAAGGTCATAGGTAAAGAGAAGAGGGCTCAAGAGGTGATTGCCTTTTTTGATCAGGTAATAGATGACCTCAGGAGAAGAACCGCTGACATTCCCAAGGACAAAAGACCATCCTGTTATGTTGGGGGTATAGCATACAAGGGGCCTCATGGAATAACCTCGACAGAACCCAATTATCCACCTTTTTGCTTTGTTAATGCCTCGAACATAGCCGCCAGTGGGGGGCAGCAAAATCAGCAGGTGGTGTTCTCTCCAGAGAGCTTGCTGGTGGAGGATCCTGACAAAATATTTATAGACCTTTCCACAATCCAAGGAGAGAAAAACAAGAACGCCTTATACCAACTTGCAACGGAACCTCAGTATCAAGCGTTGAAGGCCGTCAAAAACGGGGAGATTTATGGAGTGCTTCCTTATAACTGGTACACCCAAAATCACGGTTCCATCCTTGCCAATGCCTACTATATTGGCAAGGTTCTTTATCCTGAAAGGTTTGAAGATGTTGATCCCGTTCAAAAGGCCGATGAAATATACAGTTTTTTGGTGGGTGGGGCAGCATTTGAGAAGTTGAACAGCACCTTTGGATCCATGGCTTTCCAAAAGATAGATTTGAAAAAGATGGAGTGGTAAAGATGCACCTCGAGGAAGGAGTAGTCCCCCAAGGTTATGGGAGATACGTGCGGAACAAAGTAAACATTATCATCGCAGGTATCGCGGCCTTGGGAATTTTGGCGGTTGTGTCCCTCTCTGTAGGACCTGTTAACTTCTCACCTGTGGATGTGCTAAAGACCTTGTTTGGTGGGCACGTGTCACAAAAAATGGATTTGGTGGTATTCAGTATAAGGCTTCCTCAGGTCTTGGCGGCGGTAGTTGCAGGAGCGGCTTTGGCTTCTGCCGCCGCTGTTATGCAGTCGGTATTGAGGAACCCCCTGGCCTCTCCGTTCACTTTGGGTATATCTCATGCTGCTGCCTTTGGTGCAGCTTTCTCCGTGATGGTCCTGGGGGCGGGCTTCATGAGGAGCTCTGCCTCGGATGCTGTAACCATAGTCAAGCCAGGTCTTGCCACTTTTGTTGCTTTTTTTTTCAGCATGATGGCCACTGGAGCAGTAGTTATAGTGGCCCACATTAAAAGAGGTTCGCCGGAGAGCATGGTCTTAGCGGGGGTGGCTCTAGGGTCCCTCTGTTCCGCGGGTACAATGTTTCTTCAGTATTTCGCCGACGATACCCAGCTTGCATCCATGGTCTTTTGGACCTTTGGGGACTTATCTCGAGCAAGCTGGAGAGAGTTGGCTATATTGGCCTCCGTAACGGCGTCGTGTATATTGCTTTTTATCCTCAACACTTGGAATTTCAACGCTATCGACTCGGGAGAGGATACTGCTTGGAGTCTTGGAGTCAACGTAAAAGTGGTGCGCATTGTCGCCATGTCTGTGGCATCTTTGGTTACAGCGGTTACCATATCTTTTGTGGGAGTAATAGGGTTTGTGGGTTTGGTCTCACCTCATATGGTAAGGCGAATCATAGGGGACGATAACAGGTTCCTTATCCCAGCTTCCTGCGTGGCGGGAAGTTTGCTTCTTTTGGCTGCGGACACCATAGCAAGGACGATGCTTAGGCCCCAGGTCCTGCCGGTGGCCATTTTGACGTCCTTCGTGGGAGCTCCGGTTTTCCTATATCTTCTAGTAAAGGGGTATAAACGTTGATTCTTAAGGTCAGTAACGTATCCTTCAAATATAAAAGCAGGCAAGTCTTGAATAATGTAAGTTTTGAGGTTGCCCCAGGGGAGCTTTTGGTGATACTTGGCCCCAATGGGGTAGGAAAGACTACGCTCCTCAAGTGTCTGTACGCAGCTTTGCGTCCGGAAGAGGGTGCGATCATGGTCGAAGACAGAGACATATCTAAGATGACTAGGAGAATGATCGCCTATAGACTTTCGTATGTGCCACAAAGATGTGAAACAGGTCGTCTTACGGTTTTTGATGCAGTATTGCTGGGCCGAAAGCCGCATATAAAATGGATGGCAACCCATGAGGACATAAAGAAAGCTGATGCCGTGATCAAGACCTTGGGGTTGGAGGGGCTTTCATTGAGGTTTCTGGATGAGCTGAGCGGTGGCGAGCTGCAGAAAGTTAGCATTGCAAGGGCGTTAGTTCAAGAGCCTAAAGTTCTTCTATTGGACGAGCCAACAAGCAGTTTGGACCTTAAAAACCAACAGGAAATATTGAAGACCATAAGACACATCGTATCAGGACATGGTACCTCAGCCGTAATGACGCTCCACGATATCAATTCTGCTTTGAGGTTCGCCGACAAGATCTTGTTCATGAAAGACGGCAAGATATTTTCGGCAATTGAAAGGTCCAAGGTTTCAGCTCGTGTCATAGAGGAAGTTTACGGTCTTCCGGTCATGGTGGAGAAGGTAAAAGGCCATCCCGTGGTGGTTCCTGCATAGATTCTTTGGTGTTTGTTAGAGGGTAGGGAAGCCCTTTCTCATTTTCTCTAAATTTTCCAGGTGTTTGGCATAGTATTGTTTTATGTAGAACTCCTGCTGCTGGTAGCTCCAATGCACATCTTTCAGGTAGTGAACGGCCTTTTGGATATTCTTTTCCTCAAGGTATTGGATTATCATCTGGTGCTCTGAAAGGCTCACTTCCTCCCACTCAAGGATCAAATCTACGTTGCGGGGAAATTCGTACAGTCTTTCTTTCATGGACTTGACGACTTTGTAAAGTTCCTCGTTTCCGCACCCTACCAGCCATGTTTCATGGAAATTGCGATTCATGTCCATGTAGCCGTCGAAATCTTTGCTTTTCAGTGCTTCTCTCATTTTGGTGTTGAGTTCTTTTAGGTTGGATAAGGTTTCTTCGTTCATCAATGGATAAAAGTCCTCTAGTGCTGCTGCTTCGAGGGAGCCTATTACCCGATAAATTTCCTTTATCTTGGAGAGGGTAAGGGTGTTGAGCACAACTCCTCTGCGAGGAATTATGGTTATAAAGCCCTCCACTTCCAGTTTTACCAAGGCTTCCCGCAGAGGGGTCATGCTTATGCCCAGGTTCTTGCTGATCTCCTGAAGGTTTATTATCGAACCTGGCACAAGCTTCCCTTCGTTCATCTGCTCTTTTAAGAAGTCGTATACTTTTTCTCTCAGCGATTTGTTTCCACGTAGAGCGTAAAATCCCATCATTTTCGATAACCTCTTCCCTTGGTTTAAATCATGAATCTTAAACTAGCATACGGACATAGGTTTTTCAATACGCAAAATTGCGGGTGCATACTTTATACATCAAAACTAAAAACTGGCGCAACTTGACGACCGTCCCATTGTTTGTAATACTAAAAACAGTATATTTTTTATATATCCCAAATATATCACATGCAAAAAATGCTGACAATTAAAAAGTTTTTGTGCGGCCAATAAAGTTATGAAAGTTGTGCATATCCAAGATGAGAGATAAGGGGAGGTGGAAGTAAAAGGTGTAAGGAGCAAAGTGGCATTAAGGGGACCATGCAGGGATCTCAGTGCAGGAAAGCAAAGGAGGTTTAAATATGAGAAAGCTTGCCTTGTGTTTTATGGTTTTGATGTTGGTTTTAGCGGCCAGTGGTTTTGCTTTTGCGGGACAACCCAAGGTTGGAATTATGACGGGAACCACGTCGCAGGGTGAAGAGGAGTACAGGGCTGCAATGGAGATGATCAAAAAGTATGGTGAGGACAGAGTTATACACGTCACCTACCCGGACAAGTTCATGGACGAGCAGGAGACCACCATTCAGCAGATATTGAGCATGGCTTCTGATCCCGACGTGAAGGCTATAGTTTTGGTTCAAGGCGTTCCAGGTACTGCAGCAGCTATCGACAAGGTCAAGGAATTCAGGCCTGATATGTTTTTCATAAACATAGTCCCCCACGAAGACCCCATGCTCTCGGCCCAGAAAGCAGATATCGTTCTTGAGACGGACAACCCCATGCGTGGCGTCTCCATAATAGAGCTAGCTGAGAAGATGGGAGCCAAGACTTTCGTCCACATATCCTTCCCTCGTCACATGTCCTATCCCCTCCTTGCAGAGCGCCGGGACATAATGAAGGCCGAATGCGAGAAAAGGGGTATTCAGTGGGTGTTCGTCAATGCTCCTGACCCCACGGGAGATGCAGGTATAGCTGGCGCGCAGCAGTTCATTCTTGAGGATGTCCCCAGGCAGGTTGAAAAATACGGGAAGGACACTGCATTTTTCAGCACCAACTGCGGCATGCAGGAACCATTGATCAAGTCCGTTCTGAAAACAGGGGCCATTTATCCCGAACAGTGCTGTCCAAGCCCATACCACGCTTATCCGGGGGCTTTGGGTATTGAGATCCCCGAGGGCAAGGCAGGAGATGTGGAGTTTATTCTAAACGCAATTGAGGAAAAGATAGTAGAAGGTGGTGGAGCCGGCCGCTTTGCCACTTGGAAGGTGCCTATTAACATGGCGTTCTGTTATGCCGCAACGGAGTATGGTTTCGACGTAGGGGAAGGCAAAGTCAAAGGATTTGACAGGGCCCATATGGAGGACTTGCTGAGGAAGCACGCAGGCGAAATCAAGATAAGGACCTACGAAAACAAAGACACCGGCGAAAAGGCGGACAACTTCCTTTTGGTTGTTGGAGAATCCATAATCTTTGGCGCTGATAAGTAATGTTCTTTTTGTTTTCAACAGCAATAAAGGTTACAAAGGTCAAATAGAAAGGCAAGCTGCAGGGCTGCTGTCATTGGTGGCCCTGCAGCATTTTGGCAGCTATGGAGGAGATTTCGATGAGTCGACCCCGTCTTGAGATGAAGAATATAAGCAAGGAGTATTTCGGGAACCAGGTATTAAAGTCGGTAAATTTAACCGTGGGAGATGGAGAAATACATGCACTGGTTGGTGAGAATGGTGCCGGTAAGTCTACGCTGATGAATATCCTCTTCGGCATGCCGGTTATTCATAACACCGGAGGTTTTAATGGGACCGTGTTAGTAGATGGGCGGCCTGTTCAGATCAATTCGCCCGAGCAAGCAATGTCAGAGGGTATAGGAATGGTGCATCAGGAATTTATGCTGCTTCCAGGGTTTACGGTTACAGAGAACATAAAATTAAATAGAGAGATTACCAAGGAAAATTGGGCCAGTAAAATTTTTGGGAAAAAGCTTGAATCCCTTGATTTTATCCGGATGAGAGAGGATGCGAGAAAGGCCATAAAGCGCATGGACCTTGACCTGGATGAGATGCTCCCTGTGGCCGGATTACCCGTGAGTTTCATGCAGTTTGTAGAGATAGCAAGGGAATTGGACAAGGATAACTTAAAGCTTTTGGTTTTGGATGAGCCGACCGCAGTGCTTACCGAGTCGGAAGCCGATACCTTGATGTCGGTTATGAAAAAATTAGCAAAGGAGCAGGGAATATCCATTCTATTCATAACCCATAGACTTGACGAGGTAATAGAAGTAGCTGACAACATAACCGTCCTTAGGGATGGGGAGGTAGTGGCAGAGCTCGCTGCAAAGGATGCAAGTGTGGAATTGCTTGCGGAGCTTATGGTGGGTAGGAAGGTGCAGATTAGACCTAAAAGCCATAAAGCTTCTTCTGCGACAGAGGTCGCAATGACTATAGAAAATCTGTACGTGGACATGCCGGGAGAGAGAGTCAGAGGGCTTTCCCTTGAAGTAATGAAGGGAGAAATCCTAGGCATAGGCGGACTTGCGGGACACGGGAAGATAGGGGTTGCAAACGGAATAATGGGGCTTTATCCGGCAAGGGGAAGGGTAGAGGTTAAAGGTTATGGGGAAATAAAACTTAATTCTCCTATTTCAGCCTTGAAAAGCGGTATGGCCTTCGTATCTGAGGATAGAAGGGGAACAGGGCTCTTGCTAGATGAGTCCATTGAGCTGAACATCGCCGTCCAGGCAATGCAAAGCCAAAACAAGTTTCTCACAAAGGGATTGGTAAAGATCATGGATAGAAAATCCATTAGGGAACATGCGAATAAAATGATCAAAGAGCTGGATATACGATGTGTAGGACCTCATCAATTGGTAAGAAGGCTAAGCGGAGGGAATCAGCAAAAGGTTTGTATCGCCAGAGCTTTAACGTTGGAACCTTCGATCCTTTTCGTTTCAGAGCCCACAAGGGGTATTGACGTAGGTGCCAAGAAGATAGTCCTTGATCTTTTGGTTGAGTTGAATCAAAAGCTTGGTATGACCATAATAATGACTTCTTCGGAGTTGGGAGAACTTAGATCCGTCTGTGACCGTATTGCCATCATTTACCAGGGACGTCTCGAGGGAGTGTTGCCGGTTGATGCAAGCGACAAGGAGTTTGGACTCCTCATGGCTGGCGAGCTATCTCACCATAGGAAGGAGGCATCCTAATGAACAACAATAATGGAGCCAATAAAAGTTTTATTGATAGGCTGAAGGAGATAGCAGCGGGCTTTGGATTGGCAAGGTCCATAATTTTAATCTTTCTAGTGTTTTTGGTTGTATTGGCCTTGTTCCTTAAATTGCCGATGGACCAGATACTTTCCAGCGTGCTGGCAAGGTTTGGTATGAACGGGATCCTCGTTTTGGCAATGATACCCACCATTCAGTCAGGGACGGGGCCCAATTTCGGGCTTCCCTTAGGTATATCCTGCGGACTTATAGCTGCAGTTTTAAGTATCGAGCTTGATATGAGGGGTTTTGAAGCGTTTCTTTTTGCTGTAGGTCTTGGTGCCGTTCTGGGAGGGGTGTCTGGGTATCTTTACGGTTTGTTGCTCAACAAGGTAAAGGGTCAGGAGATGACGGTAGGGACTTATTTTGGTTTTTCAATTGTTTCCCTTATGTGTATTTTCTGGTTTTTAGCTCCGTTCAAAAGCCCGGAGATGATATGGCCCTATGGAGGCAACGGCCTGAGGGTGACCATAGCATTGCAAGATAGGTTCGACAAGGTTTTGGATAACTTTCTTTCCTTTAGTGTCCTTGGAGTTAAGGTTCCTACGGGGCTTTTGCTTTTCTTCGGATTGTTTTGCCTTTTGGTTTGGCTGTTCATGCGATCGAAAACGGGAGTTGCCCTATCCACAGTAGGTGCCAATCCCCGTTTTGCTGAGTCATGCGGGCTTTCTGTCGATAGATACCGCATAATAGGCTCGGTGGTATCTCAGGCTTTGGCGGCTATTGGAATTGTGGTGTATGCCCAGACATTTGGGTTTATCCAGTTGTACATGGCACCTCTTTTCATGGCCTTTTTCGCAGTAGCATCTATCCTTATTGGAGGAGCCACCCTTAAGAGAGCCACCATTTGGAACGCCATAATAGGATGTTTTCTTTTCCAGTCCATTCTTGTGGTTTCCATGCCTGTAGCCAACGTTATTGTGGCCGATAACCTTGCCGAAGTAGTAAGGATAATCATAAGTAACGGCATAATTCTCTATGCTCTTACCCGTCGGGAAATAGGGGGCGATGTCCGATGAAAGGTAATACCCAAAAGTCTTTTGAGCCAGTATGGTTTTTGAAAAAGAACGCAGTACCTGTGTTTTTTCTGATTTTGTGCATTATAGGAGGATACTACAGCGGCCTTTCTCTGCCGTTTCTGCTGAACGAGATCATTACGAGAATCGGAAGAAACAGCATCTTAGTCATTTCTCTAATCATACCCATACTGGCGGGAATGGGTCTAAACTTTGGCATTGTGTTGGGGGCCATGGCTGGACAGTTTGCTTACATAGCTACAACAAACTGGCAGATGTCGGGATTGAACGGCCTTTTGGTGACATTGGTCCTTTCAATACCAATGGCTATCCTGTTTGGATGGCTTACGGGGCTACTGTTCAATCGCGCCAAAGGTAAGGAGATGATAACGGGAATAATACTGGGTTTCTTCGCTAACGGAGTTTACCAGCTCATATGCCTTTACTTCATGGGCAACCTCATACCCATTAGAGTAAAGTCCATGCTTCTTTCCACGGGCATTGGTCTTAGAAATACCATAGATATAAAATCCATGCATTATGCTTTGGACAACCTATGGAAGATAAAAATTAAAATCCCAGGATTTATTTTCCCCATAGCCATTCCTGTGGTAACCCTTTTGCTGATAGCCGCTGTTTGCCTTTTGATACGCTTCATTGTTAAGACCAAGTTGGGACAGGAGTTTAGAGCAGTGGGACAGGATAGGCACATAGCGGAGGTGGCAGGTATACAGGTTGATAAAGTAAGGGTCCTGGCCGTCATCTTTTCTACGGTCCTGGCAGCCATTGGCCAGGTTGTTTTTCTGCAGAACCTGGGTAACATCAACACGTACGGTAGCCACGTTCAAGTTGGGACCTTTGCCGTTGCTGCCATCTTGATAGGCGGAGCTTCGGTAAGAAAGGCCACCATTGGGCAAGCCCTTTTGGGCACCTTGCTCTTTCACACCCTCTTCATAGTCTCACCTTTGGCGGGTAAGAACCTCATAGGTGATGCCATGATAGGTGAATATTTCAGGGTGTTTGTGACCTATGGGGTCATCGGAGTTGCTTTGGCCTTACATGCTTGGCAAAGTCTTCAGGAGAAAAAGCGAGCATTCAATGCAACATAAAGATGAAGGAGAGATTGTTAATGCATTTGAACTTCAATAATAAGTTGGCAAGTGCAGCACTGGAGATCAAAAAGGCAGGTTGCGATGCCCTGCTGATGGGACCATCGGCGGATTTAGAGTACCTCTTTGGGCTCTCTGTTCACAAGTGCGAGCGCTTCAACGGGGTCTTTCTCCTTGCGACAGGCGAAGTCTTTGGAGTGGTGTCCAAACTGTATCTCGAGGAGTTTAAGCGTGCCCTTCCATCGGGGACGAAAATTTACGAGTGGGCTGACGAAGAATGGTTTTTTGAGGCTTTGGAGAGAGCCTTCAAAGAGTGGGGATTTGGAGAAGGCACAAAGATTGCAGTTAATGATGGTGTTGCCGCAATGGACGCTGTGGAGATCGCCAATCGCCACGGTGTGCATTTGGTAAACGGCTGGCAGATGTTGGAGCCCCTCAGGTTAATTAAATCTCAAGAGGAAATTGCAAAACTTAAGAAGGCAGGAGAGATTACTGACAGGGCCCTTGAAGCGCTTCTTTCTTTCATAAGACCGGGAAGGAAGGAAAAGGAGATAAGGCGCAAGCTTTTGGAGCTGATGGACGACCTTGGCGCAACTAGCGCTTCCTTTCCGCCCATTGTGGCTCGGGGTGAGCACGCTTCCATGCCTCATTACACCGGGGGAGACGGAGTAATAAGGGAGAGGGATACATTGCTAATAGACTTTGGATGCAGATTTGAGGGGTACTGCTCTGATATGACCAGAACCCTATTCATTGGAGAACCGGATCCTGAAATCCGCAAACTGTATGAAATAGTTAGAAGGGCCCAAGAGGAAGGGGAAAAACATGTAAGGCCTGGAGTGACTGCGGAGTCCGTAGATGAGGTAGCTAGGAAGGTTATTGTGAAGGCTGGATATGGGGAGTACTTCAACAATCGAGTGGGGCATGGAATAGGTATAGCTATACACGAGGCACCATACATAATGAGAGGCAACAGGACCCCTCTCCAAAAAGGAATGACCTTTAGCGTGGAGCCAGGCATTTATATACCCGGCAAAGTGGGCATAAGGATAGAAAATTGTGTCTTCGTGACGGACGAAGGATGCCAAAGCTTTACTAGCTTCCCAAAGGAACTTGTGATTTTAAACTCATAATCTTAGAGGCATAATAAAGATATAGAAAAGGGGCGCCACAGAGCGCCCCTTTAGCTTTGCTCAAGTTAGTTTACGAATATGCCGGCTCCTGGTCCCAGTGGGAGTCCCAAGAAGTACCATATGGCGAGGAGGACTATCCACACAGCCATGAAGAACAGGGATATGGGAATCCCCAGTGACACAATGGTTCCGATTCCGGCCTCTTTGTCGTACCTTGCTGCGAAGCCGAGCAGTATGGGGAAATAGGGCATCATAGGTGTTATGGAGTTTGTGGAGGAGTCTCCGATACGGTAGAGCAGTTGCGCGAGCTGCGGAGAGTAGTTTAGGTAGTAGAGCATTGGAATTATAACGGGAGCCATGAAGGCCCACTTGGTGGAGCCGCTGGTGACAAAGAGGTTTACAAAGGTGGAAAGCAATATTATGGCGATGAGGAGTCCAAAGCCAGTAAGGCCCATGTCCTGGAGCCATCCTGCCAGTTTTACTGCCATGACTATGGCCATGTTAGATTTTTTAAAGGCCGCAATGAAGTTTGCTATGGGCAAAATTATTACTATATAGCTTGCCATGTGACCTACGCTTGAAACCATGCTATCGATCATGTCCTTTGCGGTCTTTATCGTGCCTGCCTTACGTCCGTAAACCACACCGACAAGTATGAAGTAAAGGAGCATAAGGGGGACCATGCCTTTTATGAACGGTGAGGGGATAATGGTGTTCTTTGCGGGATCCCGCAAGGGACCACCGGGGATAAGAACCATTGCCAGCATGACGGCCCAATATAGCAAGGTAAACCAAAGGGCGTTCTTGAAGGCCTTGCTTTCCTCTTGGGTCAAAGCAAAGCCTTTTGTTGAATCCTGAGAACCGTGCATTTCCAGCGCGGCATCGCATGTGTCGAACTTTTTATCCCATGCGCCAAAGGAGGGCATCAAAAACTTGCTCACAAAGATGGCGCCTAGTGCCGATATGACTAGAGTGGATATCACCATGAAGTAATAATTTGCGGTGGGGTACACTTCCCCTCCTGGTACCACTATCTGGTATGCGGTGGTGGATATTCCCGAAAGGAGAACGTCGGTCCCAGCTATGAAAAGGTTCGCCGTGAATCCGGCACAGACAGCACCGTACCCAAGAACCAGTCCGAAGATGGGGTTTTTGCGCATGGAGAAGAACAAAGCTCCTGTAAGGGGCGGCACTATGACTATGGCTGCATCAGATGCCAGGTTGCCACATATTCCAAACAGGAAGACGGCGAAGATCAAGAACTTCTCTGGAACTTTGGCTATGCTCTTCATCAAAGCTTCAAGAAAGCCACTTTTGGTGGTGACCCCAAGGCCTATCATCATAACTAGCACCAGTCCAAGGGGCGGGAAGCTCGAGAAGTTTTTGACCAAACTAGTCAGCTGCCAGTTGAGGCCTTCTCGGGATATAAGGTTTATAATTTGAATCGTTTTGTCCGTTCCAGGTTTTACCACCTGAGCTCCTGCGAACACCGCCGACAGTATGTAGACTAGGACCCAAAACCCCATGAAAAGCCAAAATGGATGGGGCAATTTGTTGCCTGCTACTTCTATTCCCTTGATGATCCTATACAAAAAACCATGTTTTTCCTTTTCTTGAACCATTTGTAAAATCCTCCTTTCTTTTAGCTTTCAGAGTTGGTTAGTTTTTCTACTAGCTGGCTCATGAGAACTACTCCCTTGAGCAGGCTTTTTTCGTCGAAGTCGAAGTATTCGTTATGGTGTCCTGCCTCTATGTCAGCTCCCAAAGCTATGTAAGACGCTTTCCCTCCTTTCTCTTGGACTCTCTTCATCATCCATGAAAAGTCGTCGCTTCCTCCCATGTTATAAAAGCTTTCTATACTGTTGAATTCCCTGGTCTCTCCTGCGACTTGGCATATCAAATCGACCAGGTCTTCGTCGCTTTTTGCGGTAGTGGATTTACCCATCTCCTTTACGATGCATTCCAGGTCGTACATGGAAGCACAGGATTTTACGATCTTCATGGCTCTCTCGTACACGTACGAAGCTATTTCTTCCGTCTCTCCCCTGGTCTCTGCCTTGAACATGGCCTTTGGAGGAATTACGTTTCTTCCTTCCCCTGCGTGCAAGACTCCCACGTTGATCCTGGATGTGCCTTTTCTATGGGGAGCTATGGCCTGGAGGTTTATCACGGCATTGGCTGCACCTAAAAGGGCGTTTTTACCTTCATTGGGCGCCACTCCTGCATGGGAAGCCTTTCCCTTGTAGAACACGTCGAACTTTGTGGTACAAAGAAGCCCAGCTACACCTCCTGCTATCTTGCCTGTGGGAAGGCCAAGGCCAAGGTGCAGGGCCAAGAGATAATCGCAGTCGTCAAGAATGCCTTTTTCTGCAATTGCCTTGCCTCCCCTCACTCCCTCCTCCGCGGGTTGGAAGATAAGCTTTATTTTGCCCCGTAAGAGGTCTTTTTTGGCAGCCAGTACTTGGGCTACTCCAAGACCGATGGCTGCATGGCCGTCGTGGCCGCAGGCGTGCATGGCTCCGGAGTTTACGGAAGAAAAGCCCTCCCTATATGGGCGATGTTTGTCGTCCTTTGCCTCGCTCACTTCCACGGCGTCTATGTCAAAGCGCAGGGCTATGGTGGGGCCCTCTTTTCCTGTATCAAGGACGGCTAATGCTCCGGTATAGCCTTCCATCTTTTCGATCCATTTGGGGTCGGCACCTTGTCTTAAGGCTCTTTCGATTTCATTCGGCACTATTGATTCGTCACGGCCCATAACGGATGACTCGTCCAGGATCGCCTTTCCGACCTGCACTTCATATCCGAGTTTTGAAAGGGTCTCCGCAATTATTGACGTGGTTCGGAATTCACACCAGCCTGCCTCAGCAAACTTGTGAAAGTCCCTTCTCAATTTTGTAAGCTCTTCTAAATTCATTTGGATAACGCCCCCAATGCGGCCAGGGCAACCTGGCAGAGATAAGTAACCCCTATGGGTAGAGCTTCCTCATCGGGCAAGAACTTATTGTTGTGAAGCTTGGGGAAGTTTTCTGGAGGGATGCCTTTGGGTCTGCATCCCAACCACGCAAACGCAGCGGGGACTTTTTCGCTGAAGAAAGCGAAGTCTTCCCCGCCAGGGTTTGGCATGGAGATTTCATAGAGACCGTTTTCCCCTAAAGTTTCCAAGATGGTTTCTTTTGCTATTTGGGTAACTGAAGGGTCGTTCATGGTGGGAGGATACCCCCATTTATAATCTACGATACAATCTCCTCCCATGCTACTTGACACGCCCTTTGCAATTTGGGATATCTTTTCCGCCACCAATTTTCTCGTGTCCGGGTTGAAGGTCCGGACCGTTCCATCCAGGTCTACTCGGTCTGCCACTATGTTGTACCTGCTTCCGCCTTCTATTTTTCCAAAGGTTATGACGGCAGAATCCAGAGGGCTTACGTTTCTTGAGATAATGGTCTGCAGGGCCGATATGACTTGGCTTGTTATAACCACTGCGTCCACACCGAATTCAGGAGTGGCTGCATGAGTGGATTTGCCCAATATGGACATTTTAAGCCTGTCCGAAGCGGCGGACATTACCCCCTCTTTTATTCCCATGACGCCCGTCTCCAGGGTTGGCCAAACGTGGATACCGAATATGGCCTCCACTTTGGGGTCTTCTAATACCCCATCCTTAATCATTGCTGGGGCCCCACCCACGGGGCTGTCCTCCTCTGCGGGTTGAAAGATGAATTTAATGTTTCCTCTTATGTGGGCCTTGAGTTCTGAAAGCACATGGGCGGCACCCAATAGCATGGCTGTGTGGGAATCGTGGCCGCAGGCGTGCATGACTCCTTCGTTCATGGAGGCAAAATCACAGCCCGTTTCCTCTTTTATCTGGAGGGCGTCCATGTCCGCTCTTAGGGCTATGGTGGGGCCTGTTTGTGTTCCTCTTAATAGGCCTACAACACCAGTGCCTCCCACGCCCTCTTTCACTTCCATGCCTAGATTTTTCAATATCTCTGCGACCTTGGCGGCCGTTCTGATCTCTTTGTGGCTTGGTTCCGGGTGTTTGTGGAAATCCTTCCAGTAACCGATAAAGGTGCTGCGGTATTTTTGGACTAGTTCATGTATTACCTGCAGTGCCAAGGTTACAACCTCCTCTATTGAATAATTAATTGTGCGCACCATGCATTATATAATGATCTGTAAGTTTTTTCAATTAAACTGATGTTGGCAAAAAGGTCATTGTAACCACTTGAGGGCTGAGGCCTTGAAGTGGAGAAACACCTTCAGGCCCGGATGAAGATGAAGGTTTTTCATGGATTTTTCGGTGACGAGGCTGGAGATGGTTTTATCTCCAACTAGGGTTTTAACCAATACTTGGCCGGTATCTCTTACCAGGTTCATGGAGACTATGGTCCCTTCAAGAGCATTCAGGGCAGAATCCTCCTCGGGTTTTTCTGCGCAGATTATCACGTCCTTGGGGTCCAGTAGGGCAGTTGAACTTTCCATGGGATTACCAGCTCCCATTATGATCTGGCCATCTGAAAGTTTCAGGGCGAAAAGGCTGCCGTTACGGGGTTCCCAGTTTCCGGATAGCACATTTTCTGGAACGTGGTTTATGAGCTTGCCGTTGAAGAGTGAGAGGGCCCTCTCGGTGACCTGATAGATCCACGCTAGGTCGTGGCTTACTATCACTAGGGTGGAGCCCCATTGGCTTTTTGCCTTTAGGATTGCCTCTTTCATGACCTTTGCGCTCTCAGAGTCAACGCTTGAAGTGGGTTCATCAAGGAGAAGCACCCTCGGTTTCAAAATGAGCCTTGAAGCCAAGGCCACCCGCTGTGCCTCCCCACCTGAAAGCTCAAACCATTTCCTTTTGGCGAATTTTTGAGGGTTAAGGCCCACCATTTCGAGGGCCGTTCTCACTTTTTCTTGCATGTTGCTGGTCTTGCCTCTGACTTTCAACCCATAGCATAAGTTTTCCTCCACGCTCCTTTTGAGCAGAGGAGAATTTTGCAGCAACAGGGTTACTTCCCTTCTGTGGGCGAACGAAGGTTCATTTACCATCTTGCCGTCGTAGTAAACCCTGCCCTTCGTGGGTTTCTCAAGAAAGGCCAGTATTCGCAGCAAGGTGCTCTTGCCGCTTCCGTTGGGTCCCAAGAGGGCCAAAGCTTCTCCTTCCTTCACCTCGAAGTTTTGTATGTCCAGGACCGTCCTTCCAGAATACTGGTGAATTACATTTTCCAGCCTGAAAATATCTTTCATGTTAGGCCCTCCTTCGCAGGAAAGAGACCAAGGTGTTGGCGAAAAAGGCGAAGGCAAGGAGCACGGCTCCAAGGGCTATCCCCATGGAGAACTCTCCTTTTCCTGTCTCCAGGGCGATGGCGGTCGTTATGGTTCTGGTGTGCCATTTGATGTTTCCGCCTATCATCATGGAAACGCCTACCTCGGATATTACCCTGCTGTACGCGGTTATCGCAGCTGCTAACACCGCATAGCGCCCCTCCCACAGGGAGGCGATAGCCGCTTGCTTGTTGGAAGCTCCCAGGGTTTTGATGGTCAGGTAGACTTTGGGATCCATTCCCTCTATTGCCGATGCAGTAAGGGAGACCACTATTGGCAAAGCCAGGATGAATTGCCCGATGGCGACGCCTGGTATAGTGAATAAAAGCCCCAATTCGCCAAAAGGCCCTCTCCTAGAAATGAACGCGTAGACCAAAAGGCCCACTACCACCGTTGGTAGAGCGAGCAGAGTGTCCACAATGGTCCTCAGGACCCTTTTGCCAGGGAAGGAGTAGTGCCCCAGAAGAAATCCCAGGGGGATGCCCAACAGGAGAGTGAAAGTTATGGAGAGGGTGGAAATGCGCAACGTTGTCCAGATGGCTGAGTAGGTTTCTGGATCTTTCGTTAAAAGCAAATTGATAGCCCCTATGAAGCCTTCAAGGATGTAGTTCATTTTACCCTCTCCTGAATGCCTTACTGTTTAGCAGCGTTGGGCACGAAAAGTTGCTTTCCCATAAGACGAAAGTCGCCTATTACTTTTTGTCCCTCTTGGGAGGTTATCCAATCGATGAACTTGAGTGCCAGGTCATATTTTACCTTGGGACAGCGCTTTGGATTTACGGCTATGACACTGTACTGGTTGAGCAAGAGCTTATCTCCTTCGACCAGTATCACGAGAGGAGGAGTGCCTTTGTGGTTTGCCTCGTATTTTATGAAGGTCCCTCTGTCCGTTAATGTGTATCCGTCGCGCTCCGTTGCTATGTTTATGGTGTTCAGCATGCCCTGTCCGGTCTGTATGTACCACTTTTCCTTGTCCAGTCCATTGATTCCTGCTTCTTTCCAGAGTTTGAGCTCCTTCGTATGGGTTCCAGAGTTATCTCCTCGGCTTACGAATAAAGCTTCATGAGATCGGATTTTTTTCAGGGCGGAGACGACGTCAAGCCCCTTTATGTTTGCTGGGTCAGAAGGAGGTCCTATTATGACGAAGTCGTTGTACATTACTTCCCTGCGGTTTACCCCGTATCCGTCTTCCACGAATTTTTTCTCCTTGTTGGGTGCGTGAACCAGCAAGATATCCACGTCGCAGTTTTTTCCCAACTCCAAGGCTTTGCCAGTCCCTACGGCGGTCCAGCGAAGCTCTATGCCTGTTGCCTTTTCAAAGGCTGGCGCCAAAACGTTCAAAAGTCCTGTGTTATCGGTGCTGGTGGTGGTGGCCATCATCAAATATTGTGGGGCCGCTACACCAGGAAGGGCGAGGGCCATTAGCAGTGCCACGCTCACCAGGAAGGCAAAAAATTTGCGCATGTTCATTCCCCCTTTGTCAAAGTTTGCTTCTCCAGGAGGCATCCCGTATGAACATGCTCATCCCTCCTTTCCAAACACGGGAGGCACTCCTGTTTCCAGGAATACCCTTCGGCTGGGCTCCATAGGATTGGACCTTTAGGAGCTTCAGCTCGGAGGCACAATGAAAATAGCACATGAAGGCTCTCCATACAACCTACATCTTTGGCTATCTTATTATTGAGAACCTTCATTAAATAGTAGTTTCCGCTCAAGGAATTTAATCATTTCCCAGCCTGCATAGGTTAGGCCCTGGGTTTGGTGGAATAAGGCTAGGATGTCCAGTTTCAGCGGTTGGGGGGTCTTTACTTCCAGTTTTATCAACCTTCCCATGGCTATGTCATCCTCTACGGAGCGAAGGTTCAGTAGGGCTATCCCGTGCCCCTTCAAGGCCAGCTCTCTGGCTGCCTCAATGCTTGATACGGTGATCTTGCGCCTAAGGCGGAGCTGATTTTGCATCTGAAAGTCGTTTAGGTATGAAAAGAGGCACGATGATGGATGCCAGCCTATAAGAGGATATCTTTCCAGATCTTTTGGAGTGAAAAAAGACGTTTTTTTGCCTGCAAGGTCTGAGGTTGCCACGAAAACTAATTTTTCTGAGGCCACGATCTTGCTTGAAAATTGCGAGCTTGGCACAAAGTCAGGGGTCCTCTCTGCAAAGATAAGTTCTATATCGGAGGAAAGAAGCGCGCTTTTCAGTTCTTCTATAGTTCCTATAAAAGTGCTCACGCTGACTTTAGGGTGTTGGGAGACAAATTCTGGTAGCACCTGCCATAAAAGCAGGGAGTCCACGTAGTGGCTGCATCCTATGTTCAACGTCCCCGCCTCCAGGGACCTCAGGTCGTCTATCCTTTTTTTTGCCCTGTCTAATTCCTCCAGCACTTCTTTTGCCGTGGAGTATAAGACCCTGCCTTCAGGGGTGAGGCGCACCTTGCGTTTTCGGCGGTCGAAGAGCTTTACTCCAAAGTGTTTTTCCAGGTTCGCTATGTGCTGGCTTACGGAAGGTTGGGATATATACAGCTTTTCTGCTGCCGCACTGAAAGTCCCCCTTTCTATTACCTCACAGAAAGTCTGCAATTGGAAGAAAGTAATCACACGGCATCTCCTCTATTCGAATAAAAGTGTACACCTCTTGCTTCACTTAATGCCGGGCAATGAGACATTGCTTCGTTCAAGCTATAAGAAAAACCTATCATTTCGATAAGATTTTGCGTATTGATATTAATATATTATAGGATAAACTTCAATTAGATAATGTATCTCCATATTTAAAAGTCA
>NZ_DAITZW010000011.1:0-42810 GCF_036847465.1 Thermovirga lienii
CGTTCCTATGTTCAAATGCGGCTTAGACCTATCAAAATGCTCCTTCGCCATTTCTATTCCCTCCTTGTAATTCTGCCTCAAATATTTTTTATTTCTTTAAAAGCTCTTCCGCAATATTCTGCGGAACTTCCTCATAGTGAGAAAACTTCATGGAGTAAGAAGCCCTACCTGAAGTTTTACTCCTAAGCTCCGTTGCGTATCCAAACATCTCTGCAAGGGGCACATACGCCTTCACAATACGGGCATTGGCGCGCATGCTCATACCCTCAACACGTCCCCTTCTAGCATTGAGGTCGCCCATAACATCACCTAGATAATCCTCCGGAGTTACAACCTCCACTTCCATTATGGGCTCCAACAGCACCGGCTGAGCCTTTTTCATAGCTTCTTTGAAGCCCATAGAAGCCGCTATCTTGAATGCCATCTCGGAACTATCCACTTCGTGATAGCTTCCGTCGATAAGGGTCGCTCTCACTCCTATGACAGGGTATCCTCCCAGCACTCCAGCGTTCATTGCCTCTTCTATACCCTTCTGAACTGCGGGTATATATTCCTTAGGAATAGCCCCTCCTACTATCTTATCGACAAACTCAAAGCCCGATCTAGACTCAAGAGGCTCAAGTTCCAGCACCACGTGACCATACTGTCCTCTACCGCCAGACTGGCGCACGAACTTACCTTCCGCGGTAGCCTTGGCTTTAATGGTTTCACGATAAGCAACCTGGGGTTTACCCACACGCACAGAAACCCCAAATTCACGCTTCAATCTATCTACTATTATTTCAAGATGAAGCTCTCCCATTCCGGATATAATGGTCTGCCCAGTCTCCTCATCGGTGCGCACTCTGAAGGTCGGATCCTCTTCCGAAAGACCAGCAAGCCCTTTGGACAATTTCACCTGGTCCGCTTTACTCTGGGGCTCCACAGCCAAAGAGATGACTGGCTCCGGGAACTCCAGGCTCTCCAACACGACTGGGCGCTTATCGCTGCAGATAGTATCTCCCGTTTTAGTGGCTTTAAGTCCCGGAAGAGCCACTATCATACCAGCCTCAGCACGATCAAGCTCCTCTCGTTTATTGGCATGCATACGCAGGATCCTTCCCACTCGCTCTTTCGTTCTAGCCGTAGTGTTTACAAGAGTCTCCCCTGCGTTAACGGTGCCAGAGTAAACTCTGCAATACACCAACCTGCCGACAAAAGGATCCACCATTATCTTGAACGCCAAAGCTGCAAAGGGCTCATCCGGATCGGGGCAAACCTCTACAATCTCACCGGTGTTAGGATCCTCTCCCTGAACGGGGGGAAGATCCAACGGGCTCGGCAAATAATCCACGACCGCATCCAATAGAGGCTGGATACCCTTGTTTTTAAATGCAGAACCACAGAGAACTGGGTACAACTTAAGCTTTATAGTATTCTCCCTTATAACCCTCTTTAGAAGTTCCTCCGGGATTTCCTCCCCCTCAAGATATAACTCCATCAACTCCTCGTCCAACTCGGCCAAGGCCTCCACCATGGCTTCTCTTGCTAACTGGACCTCCTCCTGCAACTCAGGAGGAACATCTACGACTTTATACTGAGAACCCAGTTCATCCTGATACAAGACAGCCTTACAACTCACCAAATCTACAACGCCAGAAAAGGAGTCCTCGCTGCCGACAGGCATTTGTATCGGAACCGCATTCGCCCCCAGCCTTTCCTTCATCTGAGAGACCACACCCAAGAAATCGGCTCCCACCCTGTCCATTTTATTCACAAAGGCTATCCTAGGAACCCTATATTTGTCCGCTTGCCTCCACACCGTCTCAGATTGAGGCTCAACCCCACCAACAGAGCAAAAAACAGCTATCGCACCATCAAGAACTCTCATGGAACGCTCGACTTCTACCGTAAAATCCACGTGGCCGGGCGTATCAATGATATTAATATGGTGATCTTTCCAAAGACACGTAGTAGCAGCAGAAGTTATGGTAATTCCCCTCTCCTTCTCCTGCTCCATCCAATCCATGGTGGCAGCACCCTCGTGAACCTCCCCGATGCGATGCTTCCGACCGGTGTAAAAGAGTATCCTCTCAGTAGTGGTAGTCTTACCCGCATCGATATGCGCAGCAATCCCTATATTTCTTATGCGTCTAAGTTTGTTCATCTTTTCAACGTCCATTCCTTCTCACCATCCCGCCAGGGCCACGTTGCACACCTGACGAACTCTACCATCTGTAATGTGCAAAAGCCCTATTAGCCTCTGCCATCTTATGGGTATCTTCTCTCTTCTTAACAGAGCTACCCTCACCCTTGTAAGCATCCATAAACTCACGAGCAAGCCTCTCCACCATGGGCATACCCTTCTTTGCTCGGGCATACTGAATTATCCATCTCGTGGCAAGAGCTTGAGCCCTCTCAGGCTGAACTTCCACTGGTACCTGATATGTGGCACCACCGACACGCCTCGGCCTAACTTCTACTATGGGCTTCACGTTCTCCATAGCTTTCTCAAATACATCCAATGGATCGGTGTTCAAGCGCTTGGCAGCCAGATCCAAGGCTCCATACATTATTCTTTCAGCCAAGCTCTTCTTACCGTCCCACATGATGCAATTGATAAATCTAGCAATTTCGGTCCGACCAAACCGAGGATCCACCTGCGGCTTCCTTTTACGAATATGACCTTTTCTTGGCATTCTCCAATTGCCCTCCTTCGGAACTCTTTTCTTTTCAGGCTACTTGGGTCTCCTGGCTCCGTACTTGGAACGACCCTGTTTTCTGCCTTCAACTCCGCCACAATCCAAAGTGCCACGAACTATATGATACCTTACACCAGGAAGGTCCTTTACACGCCCTCCCCTAACCAGCACAACAGAGTGCTCTTGCAAATTGTGACCCACACCAGGTATGTATGAGGTCACCTCAAAACCGTTGGTTAGCCTTACCCTCGCAACCTTACGCAGAGCGGAGTTAGGTTTTTTAGGAGTAACGGTATAGACCCTAGTACAAACTCCCCTTCGCATAGGATTCCCCTGGAGCGCCGGCGTTCCCGAGCGTTTCTTCTTTTCTTCTCTACCTTTTCTTATAAGTTGATTAATCGTAGGCACAAAGCTCCCTCCTTCATGAGAACTTCCTTTGTTATTTTTATTTTTGTTATTTTTTATTTTTCTTCATTTCTTATTGCTGCCGCTGAAGCCGGCCTATCTATGGCACACGCTCGCCCTAAAATCACTTTGCTATCCGCCCATTCCACCTCAACGCCCGCATTTACGGCCTGCTCCAACAATGCATCTGATACGGACGGATCAGCGTCTTTCGCAATAAAAACTTTTCTAACCTTCCCCTTTTCCAAGGCTTTTTTTACCGCCTTAGCACCCACTACCCTATAAGGCACAGCTAACTCATGTAAGGGCACACTATCCCCCCTTACTAGGGGACCGACACATGTTATCAATGTCAGCCCCCGATGTCAAGATTTCCTATACTTTTCAAACAACTAATACGACTTTTTTCTATTCAAATATATCCTCTAAGTTCGCTGATTCTTCACTTTCTTCTTTCCCAGGTTCAGACTCTACTTTTTTGGGGAACACTTGTATTTTCCTGTATTCCTCTCTCCCCGTACCTGCTGGAATCAAGTGCCCTATTATAACGTTTTCCTTCAATCCTTTGAGTTTATCGTGGTCTCCTCTCACCGCTGCTCCCGCAAGGACCTGCGCAGTTTGCTGGAACGATGCGGCACTCAAGAAGCTGTCAGTATTCAAGGCTGCCTTGGTCACGCCATGAATTACAGGCTTCCAAACTGGTTCGTTTCGCAGGCGACGTACAAAGGAGACTCTCTGTATAACCCTCTTTGTCTCCGAATGAGCATATATTGGCCTTAGTATTAGCACTTCTGGATCCGCTTCCACAAGAGCATCCAAAACCTGATGATTTACATCCATTCCAGCAGAAGCAACAAGCTCCCCTTTGCCATCAAAGACATCCTCCAGCAACACTTTGCCATAAGCTACGTCGGTCAGAGCCTGGCGCAATATGGATTGCCTTGTATATATATGACCCTCAACCTCTATAGCCGTGAGCTCATTTGCAATGAGACCTCTAACGACCCGTCCATCAACCATGTGAGGAATATCCGCAACTTCGTTACCCTCTTCATCGACTGCCTTTGTCAGAGATTTACCCCAAAGTTCATCTATCAGCTTCTTTTGCATTGCGTCTGCCACGGTAACCGTCTCAGGATTTCTCCACAGTTTAAGCTCCTCGATATTCTGGTCCCTGATTATGCTCACCACATCAGGCGTTATCACTCTATCCTTGAAGGCCACCACTTTTCCATCCAATATCAGGTCATCCGCTAAGTACGCTTTATCTTCCAGCTCCTCCAGAAGCTCGACATCCCTAACCATATATTCTGCAGGTTTGCCCTTAGTGAGGAGCGCAAGTTGTCCCGCCGTCAAAGGCGAATTGGCTTCTATTCTTTTATCACCTTCCAGCTGTACGGGCTCAACCAACTCCAGCCCCTCAAGCTCCCTTCTGAAAGAAGCCTCTCCAACTATCACCCGCAAGGTTCCTTTTTGGTCCTCCAAATACAGCTCGCTGACAGGGGTACCAGGCATCAATATGCGCCTTATCTTATTCTCATCCAGGGCCTCATCCTTGAAGGCAATAACGCTCTCAAGGTTCCCCTGGCCTTTAGCCTCCTTTAGAACCTTGCCCTCAATGGCTTCCACAGCTTCTTTTATAAACTTATCGTTCTCTGCCCGAATCTCCTCTATTTCCCTCTCCAGGTCTCTGACCCAAACCAGGTCGTTGGCGACAAAGGAGCTATCTCCCTCATCCACTATCCTAACTCGGTTGACAGGAGCAACCTTTCTCAATATGACCTCAATATGTTTGTTGTTTATGGAAACACCTTGAGAGCGATAGACGTCTTGGATGCTATCCACTAGATAGTTTTGTACCGCTTCAATGCCTTCAATCTCCAACAACTGATATGGATCTACATATCCTTCCGTCAAGGCCTGTCCCTTCTTGACTTTCTGCCCTTCCTCTACCAGCAAGTTCTGTGACGCAGGAACCGTGAAGGAGGATTTAAACTCAACTCCATCCTTTTCCGACGTTATAAAGATCTTCCTCTTGCCTTCCATCTCCCTTATCTCGCTGACTACTCCATCTATCTCAGCAAGATAGGCTATCTTCTTGGGTTTCCGGACCTCAAAGAGTTGTTCGATCCTCGGCAGACCCTGAGTTATGTCCTCACCTGTTATCCTAACTCCACCCGTATGGAAGGTGCGCATCGTAAGCTGGGTTCCTGGCTCTCCTATGGACTGAGCAGCAACGACACCCACAGCCTCACCTATGGAGACCTTCCTACGTTGGGATAGGTCCGTACCGTAGCAGGTCCTGCATATGCCATTTTGAAGAGCACAGGTCATAGGACTCCTCACCATTACTTCTTCTATACCCAGCTTCTCTATTAGCTCTGCCGTTTCATTATCAATTATCTCTCCACCCCTTACTATTACTTCACCAGTAGAGGGGTTGATGACATCCACTAATGCCGTCCTACCCGCTATCCTTTCACTAAGGGGTATAACTACCTTTTCATCCCTCACGAGAGCTCTTATCGCTATACCTTTATCAGTACCGCAATCCTCTCCTGTTATTATCAGGTCTTGAGCCACATCAACGAGTCTTCTGGTCAAGTATCCTGATTTAGCAGTTCTGAGCGCCGTATCCGCAAGACCCTTTCGTGCACCGTGGGTAGAAATAAAGTACTCCAACATGTTCAGGCCTTCCCTGAAGTTGGAGACAATCGGGTAGTCTATTATGCGACCCGATGGATCAGCCATAAGTCCTCTTATTCCTGCCATCTGAGCCAACTGGCTCTTACTGCCCCTAGCACCTGACTGAACCATCATCTTAAGGGGATTCGTGTCACTCATGTTGGCCAGTATGGAATCCGCTGCTTGACGGCTTGCTTCCGACCACAAGGTTTCCTTCTGCCTCAAGTACTCGTCCTCTGTCAAAATACCCATTTGGTACTGGGCGCTAAGTTCTTCTTCCTCTTCCAATGCTTTTTTGACTATGTCCTGTTTCTGAGGCGGAACAACGACATCGCCAAGACACAGACTCAAGCCACTTACGGTCGCCCAGTGATATCCCAAAGTCTTGATGTCGTCCAACATTTTGACAAGCTTTTCATGCTCAACCTTGTCGTACGCTGCATCTATCAAGGACCCTAATGACTTTTTGTTCATCTGCGAGTTTATGAACCTGAGTTCTTCTGGTATAACGCTGTTGAAGAGAACCCTACCCGGAGATGTCTCAACCCACTCTCCGGCATGTTTCACTTTTATCTTCGCATTTACGTGCACCAACCCATGATCTAACGCACTCAGGACATCATCGATATCTCTGTAATATGTCCCCTCACCCTTTAGGCCTTCTCTCATGCCCGTCAGATAGTAAATACCCAAGACTATGTCCTGAGTTGGGGTGACCACAGGCTTACCACTCGCTGGGGACAACAAGTTCTTGGCGGAGAGCATTATCATTTGGGCCTCCACCCTTGCCTCAATGGACAAAGGTACGTGTACGGCCATCTGGTCTCCGTCAAAGTCGGCATTGAAGGCAGCGCAGACCAAAGGATGCAGGCGTATCGCCTTACCTTCCATCAAGACCGGTTCGAAAGCCTGGATTCCCAACCTGTGGAGCGTAGGTGCTCGGTTCAACAGCACTGAATGACCCTTGATGACCTCTTCCAGGGCCTCCCAAATCTCTTCCCTTCGCCTCTCTATGGCTCTTTTCGCGCTTTTTACGTTGGGAACCAAGCCTTTTTGCACGAGGCGCTGTATGACAAAGGGCTTAAACAACTCCAGGGCCATGTCCTTGGGAAGACCACATTGGTTGAGTTTCAAGTTAGGACCTATCACTATGACAGAACGGCCTGAATAATCAACCCTTTTACCCAACAGGTTCTGCCTAAATCGCCCCTTCTTACCTCTCAAAAGATCGGTGAGACTCTTGAGAGGCCTGTTGCCAGCTCCCAGTACTGCTTTACCCATTCTGCCGTTATCGATAAGGGCATCCACTGACTCCTGAAGCATCCTTTTTTCATTCCTTATAATTATGTCCGGAGCCCTAAGTTCTTGAAGTTTCTTCAATCTATTGTTTCTGTTGATCACTCGACGATACAGGTCGTTTAGATCTGAAGTGGCAAAACGACCTCCGTCCAACTGAACCATCGGTCTCAAATCCGGCGGAATGACAGGCAATACTTCCAATATCATCCACTCAGGCTTGCTGTCTCCTTTGCGGAAATCCTCCACAACCTGCAAGCGCTTGATCAGTTTGCGCTTCTTCTGACCCGTGGTCTCAGCAATCTCCTCTCTAAGAGATGCGCTGAGCTCATCTAGATCCAGGGTTTTTAACAACTCCAAGACACCTTCTGCCCCTATCCCGGCCTTGAATTCTTTATCGTAACTGGCACAAAGGCGGTATTCTCTCTCAAGGATCACATCGCCCACTTTAAAAGGGGAGTTGCCACCGTCTATAACTATGTAGCATGGATCCTCCAGAGTCACAGTTTCATGCTGCACTGTGAACCTTCCAGGATACTTCTGGGAGAAAAGCTGATTCTCGCTCGCCGATATGACGTCCCCTTTAGAGAAAGGCAGCTTGGAAACGGCCGTTACCACAAAGCCCTCTTCGCTTCCTGCAAGAGCTCTTTCCACCTCCACGGACACTCCATCGTTCCTGAGATTATTCAACTCCGTTTGAGACAGAACGTCTCCCTCACTAAATCGTCCATCTGCACTATCCCGCACAACTCTGAAGGCAGGCTCCGCCTGGAAGATCTTGTCTCCGTAATCCCTCTTATACATGCCAAGCTGGTGGGCAGATATGATGTCTCCCTCACTCAAAGGAACATCCTCTACCTGCACAACCCTGTAGGCTTCCTCTGATTTGAACTTATGGTCATAGTGCCTGTGTATTCTCTCCTCGCTTGCAGAGATCAGGTCACCCCGTTTTACTAGGTTCGTCTTCTTACCATCTATGACGACCTTGAAGACCTGTTCCCTTCGCCTTATGGGAGCAAAATAAACAACTTTCTCCAGATCCTTCGAAGGCGTGCCCAACAGGAGACTCAACCGGCTTGGTATCCCCTTAAGGTACCATATATGCACCACTGGGGCGGCAAGTTCAATATGCCCCAATCGCTCACGTCTCACCCTACTATCGGTTATCTCAACACCACAGCGATCACAAACTACCCCCTTAAACTTGGGGCCGCTGCGTTTATACTTACCACAAGCACATTCATAGCTTTTGGTGGGCCCGAAGATGCGCTCGCAGAATAACCCATCCTTCTCAGGCCTCAAAGTCCTGTAATTTATTGTCTCAGGTTTTTTGACTTCTCCGCTTGAGAGCTCCCTTATCCTCTCCGGGCTAGCTAGCTTTATCTTCACTCCTGTGATCTCATGTTGGCTCATTTACACATCAGCCTCCCCATTTGGCTCCTCCGCGCCGGCGTCCTTCTCACCAGAATTCGGTTCCTCAAAAACATCAGCCAGCATATCCACATCTGATGGGGCTTCATCTTCCGTGTCCTGAGGCGAATAGGACTCCAATAGATCCTCTTCATCCGACACCAGTTCCCCCATAGTGCCGTCATCGTATTCCACTTCAACGTCAAGCCCCAGCCCTTGAAGCTCTTTGACCAAAACCTTGAAGCTTTCGGGCACTCCGTATTCTCCTATATTCTGGCCTTTGACTATCTTCTCATAAGTCTTGAGCCTTCCCCTGATATCGTCAGACTTTACGGTAAGAATTTCCTGTAGTACATGAGCTGCACCGTAACCTTCAAGGGCCCACACTTCCATTTCCCCAAACCTCTGACCACCAAACTGGGCTTTTCCACCCAAAGGCTGCTGGGTTATAAGACTGTAAGGACCTATGGACCTGGCGTGAATCTTGTCATCAACCAAGTGTATTAGCTTCATCATATACATGTAGCCTATAGTAACCGGGTACTCTACGGGTTCCCCAGTTCTACCATCGTAGAGCACGATGCTTCCATCGTCCCTGAGATCCTTAAGATCCCCCTTCTTTATCTGCCTTATGAGTTCAGTAATATCTTCTTCTTTCGCTCCTTCAAATACAGGGGTTGCTATATGCCATCCATTCTGTACTGCAACGAAGCCCATTATGGTCTCCAAAACCTGCCCTAGGTTCATTCGGCTAGGAACACCCAAGGGGTTGAGTACCACATCCACTGGTGTGCCATCAGGCAAGTAGGGCATGTCTTCCTCCGGCAGTATCTTGGAGACTACCCCCTTATTACCGTGTCGCCCAGCCATCTTGTCTCCTTCAGTTATCTTTCTCAATTGAGCAACATACACTTTCACCACATCGTTAACTCCAGGGCTCAAGTCTTCTCCGTTCTTTTCCCTAGTAAGTCTCTTTACCGCAACGACTTTTCCGCCTTCGCCATGGGGTACGCGGAGGGACGTGTCCCTAACCTCTCTGGCTTTCTCACCAAAAATAGCCCTTAAAAGTTTTTCCTCAGGAGACTGGTCCGCCTCGCTCTTAGGGGTCACCTTACCTACTAAAATATCACCCGCAGAGACCTCTGCGCCCACACGAACGATTCCGTCCTCGTCCAAGTTCTTGAGGGCATCCTCACCGACGTTTGGAATATCCCTGGTTATCTCCTCTGGTCCAAGCTTAGTATCCCTGGACTCCACTTCATATTCCTCTATGTGAATGGACGTATAAACGTCTTCCTTGACGAGCCGCTCACTCAAAAGTATTGCGTCCTCGAAGTTATATCCTTCCCAAGCCATGAAGGCTACCAAGACGTTCCTTCCCAATGCCAATTCTCCATTATCTATGGACTGACCATCGGCTATAATCTCACCTTTTCGCACCTGATCGCCCACCTGAACTATGGGCTTCTGGTGGATAACGGTGCCCTGATTGGAGCGTCTGAACTTTATCATGGGATAAACATCAGGGCCGTCCCCCTCAGCAGGCTGAATTATTATCTTGTCCGCATCAACATATACAACATCACCAGAACGCTTGGCTTTCACACATGATCCTGAATCTGACGCTATCTTCCCCTCGATACCCGTACCTATGACAGGCGCCTCCGCCTTTATAAGAGGCACAGCCTGCCTCTGCATGTTAGACCCCATCAATGCCCTGTTGGCATCGTCGTGTTCCAAGAAAGGAATAAGGGCTGTCGAGGCCGAAACAATCTGCTTAGGCGAGATATCAAGAAAATCTACCTTCTCCGGCGGAACCTCCAATATCTCACCTTTGTGCCTTACGTGAACCATATCCTCTGCCAGAGTGACACCATCCTCTTTCAGTGGAGTATTGGCACGTCCCACATAGAACTCGTCCTCTTCGTCGGCAGAGAGGTAGACAACTTCGTCGGTTACCTTTCCGTTTACTACTCTTCTTTTTGGAGTCTGCAAGAATCCATACTCATTTATCTTCGAATAGGTAGCCAAAGAAGTCACAAGACCTATGTTGGGGCCTTCAGGGGTCTCAATAGGACAGACTCTTCCGTAATGAGTGTAATGAACGTCCCTAGCCTCAAAACCTGCCCGCTCTCTGCTCAACCCACCAGGGCCCAGCGCAGAAAGGCGCCTTCTGTGGGTCAGTTCCGCAAGAGGGTTGGTCTGATCCATAAACTGAGAAAGCTGACCTGAACCGAAAAACTCTCTCAGCGAAGCAGATATAGGCCTTACGTTTATCAAATCCTTAGCAGTAGCAGAGCTCAAATCGGGAATTGTGGTCATCCTCTCTTTGGCTATGCGTTCCATTCTGAGAAGGCCTATCCTCACTTGGTTCTGAAGAAGCTCTCCCACCGCCCTCACACGCCTGTTGCCAAGGTGATCTATATCATCAACCTTACCATTGCCATCTCTTAAATCCCAAAGACCTTTTACTATAAGAACTATATCCTCTACAGTTAGAAGCCTGTTCGACTCAGGTATATCAATACCCAAACGTCGATTGAGCTTATATCGGCCTACACGTCCCAGGTTATACCTTCTGGAGTCAAAGAAAAGGCCATTTACGTACTCTCTGGCGTTCTCCATCCTGGCCGGCTCGTTGGGCCTAAGCCTTCTAAATATTTCCAATGTCGCTTCGTCACTGTTTGAGGTTGGATCTCTCTCCAGAGTTGCGGCTAAAGAAGGATCCACATCCCAAATCCAGACCTTGGTCCTGGCCATGTCCCACAGGATCTCCAGGTCCTCCTTGGTTATCCTCTTGTTCCTTGGAATCACCACGTTACCAGATTCATCCATGATGCTTTCCGCCAAGAGACAGCCCCTTATTTCCTCTTCAACCATGTCCGCTTGCTTTTCCCTACCACCAAAAAGTTTGATAACTTCATCGTTATTGCGGACTCCATAGGCCTTAAGAAGCATGGTTAAGGGGAGCTTTTTCTTGTTGTCCACGTTTACAGACAAGACCTCTCCTGGCGTTAAGTCGAACTCCAACCATACTCCTCTGTCCGGTATGACCTTTGCAGCATAACGCTCTTGCCCAGGGACGCTTTCCTCAGCACTGAAATAAACACCTGCAGAGCGGGCAAGCTGATTCACAACCACTCGCTCTGTGCCGTTTATTATGAAGGTTCCCCTCTCAGTCATCGCCGGGAAATCCCCGAGGTAAATTTCCTCTTCCTTGATCTCCATGGTCTTTCTATTGACCAACCTTATCGTAGCCTTGACGGGACAGGCCCAAGTCAAATCTCTCTGACGGGCCTCCTCCTCCGTTATGGTTGGAGGCTCTACCGTGTAGGAATCAAACTCCAAAGAGAAAGAGCCATCGTAGCTTTCAATGGGGAAAATCTCATCGAAAAGCTCTTGTAGCCCTTGACTCACCCGATTCTCCGGCTCCACCAACTTACCGTTCTCATCAAACTGGAAAAACCATCTGTACGAGTCCCGCTGAATGGACACCAGATCGGGCAATTCCACCAAATCGCGCACTCTACCAAAAGTTAACCTCTTGCGATTTCTACCAACAGATACAAACTCTGCCATGGGAGAAACACGACCTCCCTATCATAAAATTTGGGGATTCTTTACGTGACAAAATAAGAGGATAGCGAAAGGGTCACGTTGTGTCAAGAGCACAACGCGACCCTTTTTCCTGCTCACTCAAAAACAGGCTATATTTTTTGATGCGTCATTCTGCTTTATGCTGAACACCACCTGACATAGTGGTGGGGAAGGGGGGATTCGAACCCCCACATCCGTAAAGGACACTGGCTCCTGAGGCCAGCGCGTCTACCATTCCGCCACTTCCCCTTCCAACGGCGATGATTGTAGCAATGTGTAGACTTTTTTGCAAGTGCTATATCACCTTATCCCGAAGCCGCCCTGATAAGTCGATCTCTTACAGCTTTCCCTATTCCCTCTTCCGGAGGCAGTTCTACCAGAATCACACCTACTTTCCACCTCTCCATGGCCCTGAGGGCAGCGAAAAGGCCCCTTCCATAGTGGAGCACTGAATCAAATATTATTTCTCTTTCAACGTTGAAAGGGGGATTATGTAAGCCTACGAACCCCACATTTGAGCAACTTCCCAAATATGCCGGGTGTTCTCTCCATGTGCCCAATTCGTCCATTATCACTACAGGCACGGAGGGCGCATAGTGCCTGTATCTCGTTCCGGGAGAATGCTTTGTGGAGAAATCTTTTTCAGAAGGGACCAAAACTGGAACAATCTCCTCCAAGGCCTCCAGCGGACAGCCTCCAGGACGAAGCAACACCGTTTCCTTGTCTTTCACGTACAGGACAGTAGATTCGACACCGACCTCGGTAGGACCTGAATCTAAGACGACCTCAACACGCCCTTCCATATCCTCCATGACCGATTCGGCGTCAGTAGGACTGGGCCTCCCGCTTAAATTTGCGCTCGGAGCTGCTATGGGAACTTGAGACTTCTCTATCAGCCCCAAAGCAACCGGATGGTCCGGCATTCTGACCGCTACAGTATCCAACCCACCCGTTGTAACCTTGGGGACCCTTCCCTTGGCAGGCAACACCAAGGTTAAAGGGCCCGGCCAAAACCTTTCCATGAGCCGCAAGGCTATATGGTTTAAATGGGCAAGCTGATCGACGTCTTCTGTCCGCGAAACATGCACTATTAGAGGGTTATCAGCCGGTCGGTTCTTGGCCCTGAAGATGGACAAAACGGCCTTTTCATCCAGAGCGTTGGCACCTAGCCCGTAAACGGTCTCCGTGGGAAAGGCCACCAACCCTCCCTTTCTTATCACTTCTGCAGCTTCTTCCAATAAGCTCTCTTGGGGATTCCACTTATCCACCTTCAAAAGCCTTGTTTTCATCGCCTTCCGCCTTCGTCGTTAAAGTTATCCTCAAAACGTCTCTTGAAGTCCTCGAAGGAGCCCTCCAATATGGCGATCCTAGCCTTGGACATCAAATCGACAAGAAAATGGAGGTTGTGCCAAGTACACAGCCTGGAAGCCAATATCTCGCCGCTTCTGTACAGGTGCCTTATATAGGCTTTAGAAAAGTTTCTGCAGGCATAACAGTTGCAATTGGGATCTATAGGCGAAAAGTCCCTCTCGTAAGCTTTATTCTTGAGGTTGATCCTGCCGCTGTAAGTAAATACCGTTCCATTTCGTCCGTTCCTCGTAGGTAAAACGCAATCGAACATATCCACTCCTCTTGCTACTCCCTCTAGCAGGTTAAGGGGATAACCTACTCCCATCAAGTATCTGGGCTTTTCGTGAGGAAGTTCTTCAGAAAGCACATCCAACATTTGATACATCTTTTCATGAGGTTCACCCACGGACAATCCTCCGATTGCATACCCCGGAAAATCCATCTTTTTAAGCTCGGAGGCGCAGTAAATCCTCTGCTCCGGATACACCGAACCTTGTACAATACCGAACAAGGATTGATCTGACCTTTTGTGAGCCTTTTTGCATCGCTCTGCCCAAGCTATGGTCCGCTCAACGGCCTTATAGGAATTCTCAGGGCTGCAAGGATAGGGCACGCACTCGTCAAAACACATGGCTATATCGCTTCCGAGCTGCTCTTGAACCAACGTGGCCTTCTCCGGCGTCATGAAATGACGAGTGCCATCCAAGTGGGACTGAAACAAAACCCCATCGTCGGTTATCTCTCTCAGAGTGGACAGGGAAAAAACCTGGAAGCCTCCGCTGTCTGTGAGAATGGGTCTGTCCCATCCCATAAAGTTGTGCAGCCCCCCTGCTTCTGCCACCACATCCGCTCCAGGCCTCAAATAAAGATGGTAAGTATTGCTTAGTATTATCTGGGCACCAATGGCCTTGAGCTCAAAAGGCGCCATTGCCTTAACTGTAGCCCTAGTGCCAACTGGCATAAAAACCGGGGTTTCAATCTTGCCATGAGGGGTCTCTATGACTCCCGCCCGTGCTTTGGTCTTATTACATGTGGCTTCTAGTTTGAATTTCAACATTTCACTCTACTCCACCGAACAAAGTCTTGACGTTAAGATAAATCTTTTCTGACAACTTCTCGACCTCCATACCTCTAACGGAAGCCAAAACCTCATAAACATACCTTACAAACGAAGGCTCGTTTACTTTTCCCCTTTTGGGAACGGGCGCAAGATACGGGGCATCGGTCTCGCAAAGCAGTCTGTCTAAGGGTACCATTTTAGCTACTTCCCGCAACCCTTCTGCTTTAGGAAAGGTCAGGATACCTGAAAAGGAAATATAAAGGCCCATGTCTAGGGCCATTCGGGCATCCTGATACGTCCCCGAAAAACAGTGTATCACTCCGCCTTTGGGAGGAACTCCCTCCGCTCGCAGAATACTGAAAGCATCATCAAAGGCGTCTCTTACATGCATGATTAGAGGTTTATCAACCCGCCTTGCCAACTCAATGTGGGCAACGAAAAGCTGCTTCTGAAGGTCTCTAGGAGAATTATCGTAATAGTAATCTAGCCCCGTTTCGCCTACTGCAACGACAGGATGCCTTTTGGCCTGCTCCCTGAGGCCAAAAGGCATCTTCCCAGAAAATTGTTGAGCTTCATGAGGGTGTATACCCACCGCGGCACCGAAAACTAACCCTGCATGATTATTTGCAATATCTACGGAGATCAAACTGCTCTCTTCGTCGGAGCCAACGGCCAAAACCCCCGTAACATTTTGGGCTTGCGCTCTTTCGAGGACTTGGCATAGATCCTCGCTCAGCTCTGTCATTGCGAGATGGCAGTGGGTATCAACAAATTTTGGTACACCTTCCATACTAGTGAACCCTCGCCCCCAACCTTATGTCGCCATCCACCGTCAAAAGAGCTATTTCCTTTCCATCAGGGGTCTCCGCGGCCAACAGCATGCCGTTGCTCTCCACTCCCCTGAGTTTTGCGGGCTTCAAATTGCATATCACTATTATCTTCTTGCCCAAAAGCTCTTCCTCAGTATAGAACTCCCTGATGCCCGACACTATGGTGCGCCTCTCATAACCCAGATCCAAATCCAACTTATATAACTTATCAGCCTTGGGTACAGGCTCCACAGATATTATCTTGGCAACCCTAAGCTCCACCTTCCTAAAGTCATCTATGGTTATCTGCTCCTCGTGCTCTCCAGGATCTGGAGCCAGGTTTTTGGCCATTTCTCTTTTTGCCTTCTCTTTTTCCCATTCCTCCATATCTATCCTTGGGAAAAGCACTTCTTTCTGTCCCACTTTTGAGCCGCTTTCTCTTTCTCCCCAGCGGAAGTCGTCTATATTGCACTTATAAGGATCTTCGTCTATCCCAAGTTGGCTCCATATTCTCCTACCCGTATCAGGCATGAATGGAGCCACCAGTAGACCTACCAACCTCAAAACTTCCTCCAGGGTGTAAAGCACCGTACCCAAACGCTCCGTTTCCTTTTCCCTACCAAGCTTCCAAGGCATGGTCTCATCTATATACTTGTTGCCCCTCCTAACTAATGTCCACAATGCTTTAAGGGCCTCGTCAAAAGCATAGACATCCATGTGACTTGTGTAAGTCTCCACTGTTTCCTCAGCCAAGCCCTTTACCTCCAAATCCACATCCTCCAACGTTGCAGGCTTGGGTATTTGGCCTTCAGCGAACTTGTTGATCATCTGCATCGTCCTGTTTAAGAGGTTGCCCAAGTCGTTCGCCAAATCGGAGTTTATCCTGCCAACAAGGGCTCTCTCCGAGAAATCACCATCTAGGCCGAAGGGAACCTCACGAAGGAGGAAGTATCTGAAGGGATCCACTCCGTAGAGATCCACCATTTCAAAGGGGTCAACTACATTGCCCTTGGATTTGGACATCTTCTCGCCCTCTACAGTCCACCAACCGTGGGGAAATACCCTTGCTGGCGGTTCAAGCCCCAAGGCAAGAAGCATGGCAGGCCACACTATGCAGTGAAACCTTATTATGTCCTTGGCCATTATATGGTTCACAGTAGGCCAGAACTTCCTTACCATTTCTTCATTGTCAGGATAACCACATACCGTCAAGTAGTTGATCAAGGCGTCAAACCACACGTATATGACGTGCTTTTCATCTCCAGGCAGAGGAACCCCCCATGAAATGGTAGTCCTGGAGATGGATTGATCCTTCAACCCCCCTTTTATGAAGCTCACTATCTCGTTGTATCTAGTCTTGGGGAGAATAGCATCGGGGTTTTTCTCATAGTAATCCAAAAGGGGTTTTTCATACTTGGACATCCTGAAGAAATAACTTTCTTCAGTCATCCTCTGAAGGGGTCTTTTGCAATCGGGGCACAGCTTGTCTTCACCAAGCTGGCTCTCAGTAAAATAGGTCTCGCAAGGTACACAATACCACCCTTCGTAGGTACCCTTGTAAATATCCCCTTGTTTGAGCAATTTCTCGAAAATATACCTTACTACCCGGATATGTCTTTCTTCAGTGGTCCTTATGAAATCTGTGTGGGTTATTCCAAGCCTTTCCCACAGCTTCTTGAAATTCACCACCACTTGATCTACCAGCTCTTGAGGGGTAAGGCCTTTGGCCTGCGCAGCCTGCTGAATCTTCTGGCCGTGCTCATCGGTCCCCGTGGCAAACATCACATCGTAACCTCTCATCCTTTTGTACCGGGCCATGACATCCGCAGCTATCGTGGTGTAGGCATGACCTATATGGGGAACATCGTTAACATAATATATAGGCGTGGTAATATAAAAAGCCTTCTGTCCCACGGTTCTCATCTCCTTTCTTCAGTATTCATATGGAGTAGCTCTTTTTTTACTTTATTTTTCGGTATACCATACTCCTCTTGTATCCTTTTTGCAACATCTTTTACCTTTTCGCCTTTATCTATGAGTTCCTTGGCTTTGCATAACCAACCATTCCCATCTACTTGCCTTTCCTTATCTTCCTCATGGCAAGAAGGATATAGAACCAACACCATCTCACCCCTCGGCTCATTTTCTTCTGCCCACTCCAACAGCACGTTCAAGGGCCCTCGCACCACTTCCTCATGGACCTTGGTACATTCCCTGATCACTGCACCCTCTACGGGGCCCAAGGCTTCCAATAAATCTGAGATATCGGTTTTTATTCTATGGGGAGATACATATAGAGCCACAGGGGGCGGGGCTTTAGTTATTCTTTCAAAGTAAGCTTTTCTCTCCTTTCTCTTCCGTGGCAGAAAACCGAAAAACGAAAAAAACTCCAACGGAAAACCTGACAGCAGTAAAGCTGGTATAAGAGCCGTAGGTCCTGGCAAAGCCTCTATCTTTATCCCCTCTTTTATTGCCTCCTTTATAACCACTGCTCCTGGATCCGATATACCCGGAGTTCCTGCATCGGATACAAGGGCCACCACCTTTCCTTCTCTCAGGATCCCCAGGAGCCACTGAGTCCTCTGCCTTTCGTTATGCTCATGGTACGAGACGAGCTTTGCCTTGATGTTGAATCGCTCAAGTATTTTCCTGGTCCTTCTTGTATCTTCACAAGCCACGATGTCTGCCTGGCGCAGAGCCCTCAAAGCTCGTAGAGTGATATCTTCCATGTTTCCTATGGGAGTAGGTACTATCACTAACGGCAAAGGTTATCACCTATCCTGTAGGCTCTTAATAGTTCCTCCGTGTAAGAGCCATCGCTTCCGTGAATAAACAAAGGAGGCTCCACAAGCATGCCAATTCCATCGGACCTGGTAGCTTCCATCAAAAAAACTGAAGCGTCGCTTTCTGGCTTCGGATGGACTAACCTCAAACGTCTAGGTTGAAGCCCCTTCTGGGTCAACTTGCTGCACACCTCGGCAAGCCTCTTGGCTCTCATTACCAGATAGAGCCTGCCTTTGTTCCGCAGGAGGAACTTGACTGCAGCCGCAACATCTTCGAAAGTACAAGCCACCCCGTGCCTGGCAGTGGCCTCTCTAAAATTAGGGCTAGGTCTGCTCCTATCTATTTCGTCATATGGAGGGTTAACTACTACCACATCGAAGGACTGGCTTTTGTAAAGCCGTCTTACCTCCCTGAGATCCCCCTGTCTGAACGTCACCTTATCGGAAAGGCCGTTCTCCTCAGCGTTCTGCCTTGATAGTTCCCATAGATCCTTTTGGACCTCAAGACCCTCTATGCTCGAGGCATGGGGGTACCTTTTGGCCAAAAGCAAAGCTACTGCACCATGAGCAGCCCCCAACTCCAAAACCCTCTCACCACGCCTCACTCTACAATAGGCAGCCAGAAGCACGGTATCCACGTTTACCCTAGGGCCATCCACTGGCTGTTTCAGTACCAGTTCTCCGTACAAAATATCGTCACGGGTTATATCCATCAATCCCAATCCTCCAAGCGCACCCCCACAATCTGAGACAAACCCGGCTCAGACAAGGTGACTCCGTACATGATATCCGCATGCTCCATTGTTGCACGCCTGTGGGTCATACAAAGCAGCTGTATCCTCTTCCCATACTCCTCGGCAAGGGCGGCAAATCGTCTCAGGTTGGATTCGTCCAACGCAGCATCCACTTCATCCAAAACTGCTATAGGAACTTCTGCAACCTCCATGGCTGCAAAGAGCAAGGAAATGGCAGCAAGGGACTGCTCTCCTCCAGATAGCTGGCCGATGTGCTGGGGCCTCTTTCCTGGAGGACAGGCAATGACTTCAACTCCAGACTCCCAAAGATCTCCGCCCTCGGCCATCCTCAATTGTGCTTCTCCTCCTCCAAAGAGGTTTTTAAACAGCTCGCTGAAACGCGAGTTTATATTCCTCAATGCATCTTTGAAAATCCGGCTTGCGTGTTCATCGGCCTTGGATATCAGTCTCTCCAGTTCCTCTATCCCGGAACTTACATCCCTTAGCTGTTCCCCTAGATATTCCAACCTTCTCTGCAGGGATTCATCTTCGGAAAGGACACCCATTTGGACGTTTCCCATCTCTTTTAGTGTTCTTTCCAGCTGTCTTATCTTCTTCTTTATCTCCTCTGGCCTTCTTTCTGTCTCCTCCAATGGTGACGGTCCTATTGCCTGCCCGTCCCACATCTCCGCCAACTCTGCCAGCTCCGTCTCAGCCGATGCTTTTTTCAGTTTCAACTCCTCTATCTCCAATGTCCTTTCCTTGAACCTAATGTCTGCCATGGCCTTTTTCTTCTTTAAGTGAGACAACCTGTCCTCCCACAATCCAATTTCCTTCTCAATCTCATGGATACGACCAATCAACTCGTTGCGAGCATTCCACTCGGATAAATACTGCTTTCCCAGGGCCTTAAGCGCCTCCAAAGCGAACTTTCTCCTCTGTTCAGACAGCCTGGCAGATTCCTCTCTGGAGGAGATGCTCTTTTTGAGGCGCTCTTCCTCGGAAGCGATTCTGTTCAAGATATCCTGCGCAGCTTTCAACTTCTCTGCCTCTATCTCTACCGCTACCTTGGCCTGTTCCTCTTCCCTTTTGAGTTCCCCTATGGATAAATGCTTTTCCTCCTCGACAAGGAGATCTTCCTTTAGTTGCTCCAATTCCTGCAAAACATTTAAATAACCTCTTCCCAGCTCTTTCAACTTCTTTAACGCCTTTTGCCTAAGGCACTCGACATCTTCCTTTCTTTGCTCAAGCCTAGAAAGCCTCTTTCGTGTTTCCTCCAAGGCGCTTTTCACCAAATCGGCATCACGTAGAGCTGCTTGTTTCCTTAAAGACCAAGAATGTTCTTCTTTCTCCAAAAGCTCTATTTCCCTCTGAAGAGATTCTTTCTCCCTTTCAAGCTGTTCAAGGTATGTTTTCTTCTCCAACAAATGGGCCCTAGAAGTGATAGCCCCCGTCTTTCTGTCCTTGGAGCCTCCTACGACGGTCCCTGACGGATTGAGCACGTCTCCTTCCAATGTGACAATGGGACAGGGAAACCCCCTCCTCGACAATTCTTTCGCCGTGTCGTAGTCCTTCACGATCAACAGATCACCCATCAAATGTCTGATGGCCGTCTCCCATTTTTCGTCTATCTTTATGAGGTCACAAGCCCAGGATATAACCCCATCCAATCCCTCAATAAGAGATTCGGCTGATGGAGTGCGCGGTCTTGCCTTCTCCAAAGGCAAAAAGGTAGCCCTACCTGCAGCGCTATCTCTCAAGCTCTTGATACACTGACCGGCAGCGTCCAAATCCTCTACAAGCACCCAATACTGGCGTCCCCCAAGGAAAGCTTCTATTGCCGAAAGTATCTTCTGAGGTCCTTCAATGGTCTCCGCTACGACTGACAGCTTCACTCCCAACCTGCCCAATCTAGAAGCTGAAAGCAAATGCCTTACAGGCTTTGGGTAATTTTGTCCATATATGGTGTCTTCTATGTCTTCCACAACAGAAGCTGTTTTGGTTATCTCTTTTCTCAATTTTTGAAGACGGGAGGCTGCACCCTGAAGCTTTGAAAAGAATCCTCCATGCTTCGCCAAAGCTTCCTCTAGGTCCTTTTGAGCTTTCCTCTCATCCTCAGTCAGGGCTGATATTTTTCCCTGAAGAGCTGTTATTTCGAGCTGAAGCTCGTCCCTCTCCTTGCCAAAATCAAAACAAATCTTTCCTGTCTTGGATAAATCGGAGCGCAAAAGTTCAAGGTTTCTCTCAAGATGTTCCTTCCTCTTGAGCAACCCATTCCTTCTTCTCTCTCTCTCCTTTATTTCCTCATCGATTAGCTTCCGTCTTTCCCTGATGGCCTTGAGGAGATCCTCTTTGTGCAGCAGGCGTTCCTGAGCTTCAGCTACGCTCTTTTCTGCTTCGCTTTTCTCTTCCAACAAATTCTCCAGAAAGACCCTCTCTTTATTTAGATCCTCTAAAATTCCTTCCTCGTGCCCCAAAAAATCTTTGATTGTAGTTCCATGTCCAAACATCTCTTTTTTCATGTTTTCCAAGGACATGGATTTCTTTTGGCTTTCATCCCAAAGTTTCTTAACCCGTCCCTGAAGCTCTTGTCTCTTGGATTCGCCGTACTCCAGCCCTATCCCCCAAAGGCGGGGCCATAGAGCCGCAAAGAGCTGGTTTCGTTCTAACAACCTGATCTTTTCGGTAACCTCCAAGATGATCTTTTCTGCATTGTTTTTCTTGATAAAGTAGTAGCGTCTCTTAAGTTCATCGAGGCGGTCCAAGAGTTCCTTTGCCTTAAGAGCCCTAGATACCTCTGGAGCAATAGATTCCTTCCTGTTTCTTAGCTCCGCTGCCAGGGTTTCCAACCTGACCAGTTCGTCTTTCGCCTCTTTTAGCCTCGCTAAAGCACCTTCCCTCTGTGCTCTGTATACATCAATGCCGAAAAGGGCCTCAAAATGCTCCCGCCTTTGAGATGGTCCTTGTTGTATTACCTCTGCTATCTCGCCCTGCCCTATAAAGGCAAAGCGGTCGACACCCAGTTTCCATTTTCTTTTGACCTCATCCAGGTCGGTGAGCCTGACCTTCTCTCCATCTACCAGCACAGTCCCCCCCTCAGAGGGCGACCATCGCCTTTTTATCTCGCAAAAACTGCCTTCATCCTTGAGTAACAAGGTCACTTCCGCAAACTTGGCCGGCGGTTTAGTCACACTTCCCTGAAAAACAAGATCTTGCTGCCTCTGGATCCTGAGCCTTCCGGGATTAGAGTCTCCCAAAGCCCACTTCAACGCATCGAGGATATTGCTTTTCCCGCTGCCGTTAGGGCCCACCACCGCCGTAAAACCAGGCGAAAGATCCAATCGGTGAAACCCTCCGAAACTTTTAAAACCTCTAAGCAGGATCCGTTCTATAAACAACGCATCCTGCCTCCCTCTCCTTGAGCAGGTTTACTCTATGGAGCACCTGCTCTAGCTTCCCCTGATATTCTATTCTGTATTTGTCCCACGCCATCTTATCGTTGGCCATTATGAAGAGTTTTATCCCCAGCTGTTCTTCCCACTGCCTTTGAATGCTCCCATGTATAAAGTCCGCTATGGCATTGCTAGTTTCTATAAGTATGGCTTCTGGGGCACTGGACTTGACTACTTTCCTCAAAAAACGCTTTATGGCAGCTGATATACTCTCCTCTCTAAGGACTTGACCCGTCCCTCCACAGAAGGGACACCCTCTGGTAAAGGTACTTCTCATATCGGACCTCGCTCTCTTGCGGGTCAGTTCAACAAGCCCCAATCTAGTCAATCCAAAAACCTTGGCTTTACAGCGGTCGCTTCTGAAAACATCCTCCAGGCGCTCGAGCAGAGCCTTCTGATCGTCCTCGCTCTCCATATCTATGAAGTCGATGACGACTATGCCCCCTATGGCTCTGAGCCTGAGCTGCCTGGCTATCTCCTCTGCTGCTTCCATGTTCGTCGTGAGGACTGTCTTTCTGAGGTCTTTGTCTCCCACGTATTTCCCTGTGTTTACGTCTATGACGGTCAAGGCCTCAGTCTGATCTATTACCAGGTACGCTCCGGAGTGGAGCCATACCTTTCTATCCAAGGCCGTGGCGATTTCCTTTTCGATTCCATACATTTCGAAAAGAGGCATCTTGCCCCTATGCAAAAAGACCTTTGGCTGGTTTCCTTTGGCGCAAAAACGTTCAACGTAATTCAGCGCTGCTTGGAACTCTTCTTCCGAATCGGTTATTATCTCCGTAACGGACTCGTCCAACTCGTCCCTTATGACCTTGCCCAAAAGGCCCATATCCTGGTACAGAAGGCATGGAGCGTTCTGCATGGAGGCCTCATGCTCAATCTCTCTCCACGTAGAGAGCAGTTCGGAAACGTCCTTCAAAAGAAATTCTTCATCGGTCCCAACCGCTGCCGTCCTGACGATCAAACCAAAACCTTCCGGACGTATCTTCCTGCCTAAAACCCTTAAACGTTCCCTTTCCTCGGAAGGGACCTTTCTTGATACCCCCACATCTGTTCCGCCAGGAACCAAAACCAGATATCTGCCCGGCAGAGATATTCTTGTGGTAACTCTGGCACCCTTTCCTTTCCTGGCCGCCCTCGATATCTGTACCACTAATTCTTGATTTTTCTCTATCTTCAAACCTTTTGCCTCGGCGAGGTACAAGAAAGCGTTTCTCCCCTGCCCCAAATCGACGAAAGCGGCATTCATACCGGGCAAAACGCTGTCAACCCTCGCTTTGTATATGTCACCTGTCCTCTGGCTGTCCCAGAGGCGATCCACAAACAATTCGACCAGTTTGCCATCCTCTACTATAGCAACCCTCATCTCCTCAGGATCTATGCAATTAGCAAAAATCTTCTTATCCACTGGCTCGCTAACCATCTAATTCCGCAGGCCCCATTGGGGGGCACACCTCTCCTCCCTTCAGAACACCAACTGCGAGTCGAACCATGAAAAGGTCCTCCCATCCTTTTACTGCACCTTTTTCTTTTAACACAGAAACCAATTTGGTAAGCCCTGCCCTTGCGGGATCAAGCTGAACATATTCGATGTAGTCGTTGCCAAAAACTAGATGCTCAATCTTACCCAAAGCGTCCCATTCCTCTACAGAAAAGGACCTTAGCTTATCCAAGGCATTCTCGACGTTGAAGTATACCCTGTAGTGCGCCGCAGTGCAGAGTTTGTTCAAACTTGGCACCCTTGCATCAACTTCTTTTATACAATGGAATCTCAGCCCCTCGGGCATGTATCTATTGATCTGCTCGACCTGGGGAACATCTTGCTTTTCCAACCATATCTCCGCAGGCTCAGCCAATCCTATAACTCCTATTGGCAAGGCAGGACCCAAGCTTATTTTGTCTCTGGGGGAAAACCCCATCGTGCGGGCTATGGAGTATCCTGCACGACGCATGGCTCTGCATATAAGTGGTGGCAACTCTACGTGAGGAACAAAACTTAAAAGTCCCCTTTTTTCATAGATGAATCTCAACCTCATCATGATCTGTCACTTACCCTTTCTACTACCGGACACCCTCGGGTCTCCCAACCGCATGCATTACATTTACCACCCCGGCAATCCACTGTAAGTTTACCGGCCAGAGCTTTAGCTCTTTCTCTCCGCAAAAAGTCCTTGGATATTCCTACGTCTATGTGATCCCATGGAAGGACCTCCTCCAGGGTTCTTGCCCTGTTCGCATACTGGTAAGGATCTACTCCTACGGCCTCAAAAGCTTTCATCCAGGTGCCCAAATCAAAACATTCAGACCACCCATCGAACCGGGCACCCATTTTCCACGCCTCCTCTATGGCAGCTCCGACGCTCCTGTCTCCCCTGGCAACAACTCCCTCCAAGAAAGTCTGCTCAGGATCGTGATAGCTAAGTTTGAAGCCTCCCTTTTTAGCCTGCCCCTTAAGCCATCTTCCCGCCTGATTCAGGTACTCCATTGTTGCCTGAGGTTCCCATTGGAAGGGAGTGTGGGGCTTGGGAACAAATCCAGCCACCGAGACGTTCACTTTTAGCCTTTTCCCATAGCCTTTGCCCTTATTCATGGCCTCCTTGGCCACCTCTATTATGCCCTCCAAATCCTCCTCTTTTTCCGTTGGAAGCCCCATCATGAAGTAAAGTTTCACACCTTCCCAGCCTCTTTTTGCAACCTCTTCGAAGGTCTTCTTGATGTCCTCCTCGGTAACGCCTTTGTTTATTACATCCCTCAACCGCTGAGTACCGGCCTCAGGAGCAAAGGTCAAACCGCTCCTTGAGACGGCCTTTAGGTTTTGGGCCAGCTCTATTGAAAAGGCATCCATCCTCAAGCTGGGCAGGCTAAGAGTAACCTTTTTTTCATCCAGGAAAGGCGAAATGCCATCTATTACTTCCTTTAGCCCAGAGTAATCACAGGAGGCCAAAGACACTAGACCAAGCTCCTCCCACCCAGTGGCTTTCAGTATCTTCTTTGCAATTTCTACCACGTTCTTGGGAGAGCGCTCCCTTAAAGGCCTATATATCATTCCTGCTTGGCAGAAACGGCACCCCCGAGTGCAGCCCCTGAAGACTTCTACGGCCGCCCGGTCGTGAACTATACCTGAAAGAGGGACCAGCATTGAAGTAGGGGTAAACGCCTCATCCAAATTGGGCACCACGCGTCTTTTGTATGTGATCCCTTCCTCAAAAGGGGCTTCCTCAAGCAAGGGGACGTAAAAACCTTGCCGCTTTCTCAACTCTTCCATCGCAGCAAGCCTGTCGTTTTTTGTCTCTTTTACTACATCCAACAGTTCAGGCAGAAGGATCTCTCCATCCCCAAGGCAAAACACGTCAAAGAAATCCCCAAGGGGTTCAGGACAAAGAGCTCCCGGCCCTCCAGCTATTACCAGCGGATCACTATTGCTCCTGTCGCAGCTTTTCAGCGGAATACCGCCCAACTCCAGCATGGTCAGTATGTTGGTGTAGGTTAGCTCATACTGGAGAGTAAACCCCACCACATCAAACTCACACAAAGGCTTTTCGGAATTTATACCTGTAAGAGGAAGGTTGGCCCTTCTGAGCTCCTGCTCCATGTCAAGCCAGGGACAGTAGCACCTATCTACAGAAACGTGAGGAATGCGCCTTGCCTGGTCAAACAGGATCTGGAAGCCTAAGTAACTCATCCCTACTTCGTATGTGTCGGGGAAGGCAAGACAAAGCTTTACTTTTTTGGGGTCTTCCCAGTCTGCAGACAAGTCTACCCCCCACTCGCCACCAATATAGCGACAGGGCTTTTTTACTTTGCTCAATATATATTTGCGTCGGTCAAACCTCTCTGGAAAATCCATCTATCAAAACGCTCCTCCTAATTTAATCTGGCGCAAGCTTATATTGTTTCTTTGTAGAGGCATAAATACTCTGTACAATAGCAAAGGCCACGCTTATAGAGACCAAAGAACTACCTCCGTACGAAAGGAGAGGTAAGGGCAGCCCCGTCACCGGGGCTAATCCCATACTCATAGCGATGGATTCCACAACCTGAAACCATATCCACGCTGAAATCCCTACTATGTACATCTTCGCTCTCTTGTCTTTTGTGAGCCTCGCTGTTTTCAGTAATCTATAAAGCAGAAATCCAAACAACACTACTATCGACGCAGCGCCTATGAAGCCGAACTCCTCTGCAAAAACGCTGAATATAAAATCAGTATGAGGCTCCGGAAGAAAATACAGCTTGCTTTGGGTTCCCTTCAAAAACCCTTTGCCCCAAAGGCCTCCCGCTCCTACGGCTATTCGAGACTGGATTACGTTATAGCCTGCTCCCAGGGGGTCGAGATAAGGATTTATAAACACCAGCAACCTCAGTTTTTGATACTCCTTCAAAAAATGCCATCCCACGGGCAAACAGGCCAACGCGATCGCTATCAGGGTACCAATGTATTTTTTAGGAGCCCCTGCAGCAAACAAGATCCCCAGGGTCACACAGGCGTACACTGCCGCTGTTCCAAGATCAGGCTGTAACAACACCAACATACCGCTTAAACCTGCGATAATTAAAGCACCCAGGAAATTTTTAAACCTGCTGGGAGGGAACCTGGAAAGCCAAGAGGACAGCACCAAAGCCAAAGAAACCTTGCCTAGCTCAGATGGCTGTATTCTCACCTGACCTAGATGGAGAAGCCTTCCTATGTCTATCCAGCTTTGAGAGCCCCTCGATATGGTTCCCGCAACTAAAACAAAGGCCATAAGAAGGAGCACCATTGCATATATAATGGCAGACCATTTCAAGAGCCTTTGGTATCCCACGCAAAAGACCAATAAAAATGCCCCTGATGATATAAGGCCCCATATAATCTGTCGATAGACAAAATATCTTGCTATATAGCCTCTTGACGCCGTGGCGCTGTATATGCTTATAAGGCCCACCATAAAGAGCAGCAACACTGCAGCGAGCGCCCAAAAATCCATATTCCGGAGAGAAGAAAATCCCTCCAACATAGACTTTAAAAATTTTCTCATAACCCTCCCGTCTTCTACTTCGTCTTATCTGGGCCCACCTTGACGTCGCGGCAATTTCTCTTGACCCTCACTACCGGAATATTGGCGACTAATGCCACAGATTTGTTCTCCTTCTCCAGTTCGAGCTCTATTTGGCTCTCGTCTATCTCCATATAACGGCTTATAACCTCTATGATGTCCTTTCTAAGCATCTCCATCATGCCGGCAGAGATGTCTGCCCTATCATGGATAAGAACAAGCTGAAGCCTCTCCTTGGCCTGTTTTTTAGAATCTCCGAGTTTAAAAAAGCGAGAAAGGAAACCCATGACTTCACTCCTTTTCCTTTATAACCTGAACAGACTTTTTATTCCTTCCCAAAACCCCTTGCCCTCATTCTCGTTAGGATACTGTAGGGGTATGTCCTTCCCCAGGAGGCGATGGCAGATGTTCCTAAACGCCCTTGCAGCAGGAGAATTGTGCCCCAACGACAAAGGTTCCCCCTTATTGGTGGAGACCACTACCTCCTCGTCCTCTGGAACAACTCCCAGCAGCTTTACAGCCAATATCTCGCTTACATCGCTCACATCCAACATGTTGCCTTTCTTCACCATCTGAGGACGATACCTGTTCACGATGAGGTTTATGCTCCTTTTACCATCAGACTCCAAAAGGCCAATTATCCTGTCTGCGTCCCTGACCGAGGACACTTCCGGAGTGGCTACCACCAATGCCTCATCGGCAGCCACCGCGGCATTCCTAAAACCTCCCTCTATGCCTGCGGGGCTGTCAATGATAACGAAATCATAAGACCCTCTCAACGATTCACAAAGCTCAAGCATCTGTTCTGGAGAAACAGCGTCCTTTGTCCTGGTCTGAGCAGCGGGCAAAAGGTACAAATTATCGACTCGCTTATCCCTTACCAAGGCCTGTTCCAAACGGCAGCTTTTCTCCACTACATCCACTAAATTGTAAACTATGCGATTTTCAAGCCCCATAACCACATCCAAATTTCTGAGCCCTATATCGGCATCAATCGCAACTACGGAGTAGCCTTCCTTCGCCAAGGCCGCAGATATGTTGGCTGTGACGGTGGTTTTCCCTACGCCTCCTTTTCCCGATGTGACAACTATTATCCTAGTATCCAAGGAATATCCCTCCATGCTTTTAGGTGGTTTTGCTGTACTCTAATAATAAGATCTTATATAGTCTTGATAACCTTCCTACCCAGAAAGCTCCGAGACCACTATCTTACCTTGATCAACATAAACCTTTACAGGTTTGCCCGTCCAGAAAGTATCAGGTTGAACATAGGATATCTTATCGCTTATCCTTACCTGGTTTGCTTCAAAGGAGCCCGCTATTATGAAAACATCATCGTCACCTTCACATCCTGCATGGGCCAAACCACACAGCTTGCCCCACACACAAACGGAACCTGTAGCATATATTTCCGCACCTTCGTTGACGTTGCCTAACACTATAACATCGCCATCATGCTCTATGGTATTCCCAGACCTCAGCGACCTCTGAACGAAAAGGGTCCCTTTACCTTGATAGGTTCTCTGCCCTTCTTGGGTTTTAAATCCCATACGCGCAAGGACCTCTTTGCTCCCCCTATCCAAGGCCCTCCATTCTTTTATCTTCAATGGCCTTTTCATCACCACGTTGGACAAAAAACTGACAACATCCTTCTGGGTCAGGGGTCGCATTTTGAAATCCAATATAAGCGGGACCCCTATCGCTAGCTTTTCTGCCTTATCCAGGGCAGCGTTTACAGCATCATGTAGACAGTCCATAGGGATGTCCTCCGATATCAGCAATCGGATACCTTCACCTTCACCTTTGAATTGTACTTTTCCAGAGTAATCCATGCGTGTCACCTTTCCCAAGTATTTTGCCAGCCAGTTATTTTATTATAAATATTATGTCACATTTTTTACATATAACCACATCATCTGGGACCGCGACAAAGAAAACTGAGTACCTGCCCCACAATGGGAGCCGCAGCGCTGCTTCCATGACCTCCACCCTCAACTAAGGCCACAGCCACATATTCAGGTTTCTTAGAGGGAGCGTACCCCACAAACCACGCGTGATCTTCTCCATGGGGATTTTGAGCCGTTCCAGTCTTACCTGAAACCTCAACTCCATAACCTCCTGCAAGCCTACCGGTTCCCGACTTGACCACTTGATATAAGGCATTCCTTAAAATCTTCAAAAATCTATCAGATAAACCCAAATCATCTACTTCAACAGCGCGTCCTGCATACAGCCTGGGCCTCACCAACTTGCCTCCGTTTGCTATGGCAGCAAAGACCCTGGCCATCTGTATAGGAGTGGTTAGCAAAAACCCTTGCCCTATAGAATAATTTACCGTGTCCCCTGGATACCAACTTTCATTAAATACCCGTTTTTTCCATACAGGATCAGCCACAAGACCTGATGCTTCTCCAGGAAGATCTATGCCTGTGGGGCTTCCCAATCCAAACTTTCTGCTCCAAAAGGTTATTGCATCTATACCTGTCTTAAGGCCCACTTGATAGAAATACACGTCACAGGACTCCCTGATCGCCTTCTCCAGGTTCACAGTCCCATGTCCGGTAGTTTTCCAGCACCTAAACGTCCTGTTGCCCAACTTGAAGGCTCCCGGACAGTAGTAAGTCGTACTAGGGGTAATCTTCTTCTCCGCTAAGGCCGCATAAGCCGTCAACAGCTTGTAAGTAGATGCCGGAGGATATGTGCCACTTATAGTCCTATTCATCATGGGCTTGTCCTTGTCCTTAAGCATTAGGGCCCATTCCTTACTTGATAATCCCCAAGCAAGGGCATTGGGGTCATATCCAGGGTAGCTATACAAAACTTTCACATCTCCATTTCTCACGTCCATGGCAAACACCACGCCTTTTCTGTCGCCTAGAAGGGAAGCTGCATAGCTTTGCGCGTTGAGGTCTATGGTTAAGGCTATCCTATCTCCCGGCACGGGCTCCTTTCGATCCACTACCCTAACTCTTCTTCCCCTGGCATCTACCTCTATGGCCTCTTCTCCGTATTCTCCTCTAAGTTGATCCTCGTAAATCAGTTCTACTCCGGCCTTTCCTATTATGTCTCCCCCTCTATATCCTTTCCCTCCCAAGCTTTCGAGCTCTTCCTTGGTAATTTCCCCCACGTATCCCAAAACATGGGGTAGCAGGTTCCCCGTAGGATAGACCCTTCTCATTACCGGCAAAGGATAGAGGAACTCGGGATACTCGGGATCGCTTACCAGATCCGAAACCTGCGCAATCGTGAGGTTGGAAAGGACAGTGACAGCATTGTAAGGAACACTGTATTGCTTTTTTATCGTCGCTTTTATCTTGTCCTTCGTGAAAGGAATTCCGTGCCTCAAAAACACTCTTTCAAGGATGTTTATACTTTCATCCTTAAGCAAGTCCTGCGGATACCCTATCAAATCGAACACTTTCATGCTGGTAGCCAAAATGGCTCCGTTGGCATCCACAATGTCTCCCCTTGATGGAGGAAGACGTATGAATCGCAACCTGTTCTGGGCTGCCAAGTTTATGTATTTGTCCGATTGAAGAATCTGAAACCTGAAAAGCGCCAAGACCAACAGAGATATGGAAAAAAGCACCAACCACAAGAGTGCCTGGATTCTTTTCTCGCCTGGGTCAAGCCTATGAGGCATTGCTCTTTTCCCCTCGCTTAAAAAACACAAAGCCGAAGATAAAAGACAACACCAGGGCATATATTTGCTGGAGAACAACCTGATTTAACATATGCTGGGATGTAATACCCAAAACCACTAGGTGAAAAACAGCCACACACAAATGGCCTATAAACATTATCGAGGCAAAAATTAGGGGGGTGCGACCACTCTTGGGCATCAGGTTCCATAGCCAGAAAGAAAGCATTAGTGCTCCCACGTACGCTACGGCATTGAGCCCAAGAAGGCTAGACCACCTCAGATCCCACAAAAGGCCTCCCAGAAAGGTCACCCATATAGCTCCTGAAAGTTTACGATCCAAAGCTGCAGTTTGGTAAAACATGTACATGAAAAAAAGATGGGGCATCAGGACCCATCCCATAAAAAAAACCTGGAGCAGGTCCTGACAAAACCACATTAAAAGGGATGCAACCATCATTTGGCATCACCACCAGGTATGTATACCTGGACCTCATATAACCGAGAAAAACTGGCCTTGCTCTTGACGGCAAAGGTATTATACCCGTCCTTGGACTCCAAAAGGACCCCAACGGTGCCAATTGCAAGACCCGCTGGCAGGTACTCGTTGACCAGGGCCGTCTCAACGTTCATTCCTGCCCCAACTGGGCTTTCCGATGGGATATAAAGGAGCCGTAAATTGCCTTTACCGTCGCCGGCAACAACCCCCAAGTCCCTGGTCTCGGCCACAACGGCCGGCACAAGCATTTCTGACCCTGTCAGAAGCTTGACCCAGGATTGGTCAGCATCGACTCTGTAGATTCGACCAACCAGAAAGCCGTTGCTTAAAACTGCATATCCAGGCCTTATTCCATCGCGGCTTCCTTTGTTTATCCTAAAGCTTACCCACCATTCCTCAGGTCTACGAAGAGTTACATCCGCAGTCAGGATATTTGATTTAGCCCTTTGTCCTTTTTTCTTTTCCTTGGAGGCAAGAAGAACTTTGAGCCTTGTGTTCTCATCCCTTAACGCCTCCAGCTCTTTCTTAAGGACAAAACCTTGATCAAACCAGAACACCGCTTTGGCAACAAACCTCCTGGCAACAAAGGCAGGAAACTCCGGAATTCGCAGGACTCTCTCCGACAGGTCGAAAATCCTATGGACGCCGGGATTATTCGCAGATGCCAGAAGCAACGTTACCCCCAGCAGAATCGCAAAAGTTCCATGCATTATCGCCGAATTGACCTGTCTCAGCAACTAACTCACCTGCTTTTAAAGGCTTTTTCTCTATCAGCGCATACCGTGCCCCACGGAAATTATCACTTTCCTCATGGAGTCCAAGTTATCCAACAGCTTACCCAATCCCTTGGCCACGGAGTATCTGGGCTCTTCTGCCCTTATAACCGGAGCGTTGAGTTCCTCCGAAAGCCTCCGGTCAAGACCTTCAAGCATAGCTACACCTCCGGTGAGCACCAGCCCCTGATCAGCTATATCCCTTGCTAGTTCCGGAGGGGTCTCCTCCAATGTCTCCCTAACCATCTCTATTATCTTGACTATGACGGGATCGATAGCCTCTCGGACCTCCGAGCTGGAGATACATATGGACTTGGGCAGTCCATCCTTTAGGTTTCTACCCCTTATCTCCATTATTTTCTCGTTGTCCATGGGCAACGCCGAGCCAAGGGAGTTCTTGATCTCCTCTGCGGTGGAAGGTCCTATGACGAGGGTATACTTTTGCCTTACCATGTTTATTATGCTCTCGTCCATGTCGTTACCTGCCATCCGAAGGGAATTACTTACAACGACCCCCCCTAGAGAAAGCACCGCTATCTCGCTTGTCCCTCCGCCAATATCGAGTATCATGCTTCCCCTCGGCTCGTTTATCGGCAATCCAACACCTAAGGCTGCAGCCAATGGCTCCTCTATTACGTATGCCTCCCTGGCTCCGCCATCCAACGTTACGTCTATGAAGGCTTTCCTCTCCACCTCGGTAACGTACACTGGAGCACAGATAACCACCTTTGGGTGGCTCAAAAAGCCCACTCCTCCGCTGGCCTTATCCAATACATGGCTTATCAGCGCTCCAGTCATCTCAAAATCGGCTATCACACCATTCTGCAATGGCCTTACAGCCTCAACACCTTTGGGTGTCTTGCCTTCCATTGCTCTGGCTTCCCGCCCGAAGGCGATTATCTCCTTCGTACTCTTCCGATTAGCCCTTCGGTAAGCTATTACTGAAGGTTCGTCTATCACTATTCCTTTGCCTTTCACGTACACCACTATATTGGAAGTTCCCAAATCTATGCCTATGTCCTTGCCAAAAATCCCAGCCAATGAACCAAACATCCCTTTCACCATCTTTCAATAAAATTCTATGAAGGCCTTTAATTCTCTGTAGGCCAAAAGGGGTTATTCACTCTCTCGGCACCTATGACCGTTTCGGGGCCATGGCCTGGAAACACCTTGAGTTCATCGGGCATCTGGGCCAGTTTCCTAAGAGAGACTTCCAGGGCTCTTGGGTCTCCGCCAGGTAAGTCCGTCCTTCCCACACTCCGGGCAAAAAGGGTATCCCCTGACAAAAGAATATTTTCTTCTTGGTCCTTAACCAAGAAACAGCAACTACCCTTGGTGTGCCCGGGCGTATGGATGACCTCAATCCTCAAAGAACCCATTTCCAAAACTTGTCCGTCCTTCAGCATCATCTCCGCTGGAGCAGCAGCACAGGGCTTGCTCAGGAATAAGGAGAGATTAAGCTCTGGCTTTTCCAACATTGGGGCGTCAAACTCATGTATTCCTACTCCTTTTTTCGCTAAAGGCCTTATGCCTTCTACACCACAAATGTGGTCAGAATGGCCATGAGTCAAAAGCACCATTTCCAGTTGGATTTGGTTGTTCCCTATAAATTCTATAACTTCATCCACGGGCCCGCCAGGATCCACAAAGAAACCTATTCCCCTTGAATCCCAAACCAGATAGCCATTGGTCCACAAATCTCCTAAGGGAAATCTCTTAATGTTCATTGTCCTAGGACCTCCTTGCTATCCACTATAAGAGTGACCGGTCCATCGTTACAAAGCTCCACCTTCATGTGAGCCCCAAACTTTCCCCTTTCTACTGCAACACCAAGATCTTTTACGGCATCCATGAATGATTCATATAATCTTTCAGCCATTGCAGGTTCTGCAGCCTTGACGAAGGATGGCCTTCTCCCCTTGCGGCAATCACCATACAAGGTGAACTGGGAGACCACCAAGGCTTTGCCTCCGACGTCCCTGAGGGAAAGGTTCATTTTGCCGTTTTCATCCTCAAAGATCCTTAAGTTGACGATTTTCTCCGCCATCCAGCTAACGTCCCTATCGGAATCGTCACCCGTTACGCCAAGAAGGACCAAAAGTCCTTTATCTATGGCTCCAACAGTATCATTCTCAACCACAACCCTTGCCCAATCAACCCTTTGAACTACCGCTCGCAAAAACGTTCACCCCCGTATTACCTCTATTACACCCTTTACAGCGTTTATTTTAGCTATTATCTGATATAGATGCTCTATATCTCTTACCTTCAAATCCACAAGCATTCTCGCTCGCCCCGTACCAGTGACGGAGGCCCTTACCTGTAGGATCGTTCCATCACATGTGTTGATTGTATGAGCCACGTCAGCAAACAAACCTGGCCGGTCGGTCCCATCTATTCGCAGTCTGGTGCTGTAGCGATCTGACCTCTTATGACCCCACTCCACCTCAACTAATCTCTCTTCAGGGACCTTCTCTACATTGGGACAACCTCGATTGTGGACCGTTACTCCTCTTCGCTTCGTTACCACTCCTATTATTGGATCTCCTGGAATGGGCTTACAGCAGTTTGCCCTGCTGACAAGAAGACCTTCTATGCCCTGAACCACTATTTCAGTGTCATAGGTTTTGCTTTCCTCTCTCTCCTTCGCCGTATCTAAGGGGGGTTCTTCTTTTATTGCTTTTGAAGTCTCCAACCCTAGATACTTCGAAGCCACTTGGGATGATCCCATCTCTCCGGACCCTATAGCAACCAGCAAGTCCTCCGCGTTGGAGTACCCCGCATCTTTGGCCACTTTGTTCAAGACGGCTGTTGATAGGACCACCTCTTTATCTTTATCTTCATCTTTTTCCTTGCTTAACCTTTTCTTTATCTCCCTTACGAGGTATTCCTTTCCTTTGGCTAGCTTCTCTTCTCGATCGCTCTTCTCTAACTGCCTAAAATAGGACCTTATCTTACTTTTGGCCCTACTGCTTTTGGCGATGTTAAGCCAATCTCTAGAAGGTTTTCCGTGAGGAGATGTAAGGATCTTCACTATATCGCCGTTTTGAAGTTCGTAATCTATGGGAACTATCCTGTTGTTCACCATCGCACCGATGAACTTGTTGCCCACCTCAGTGTGAATGGTATAGGCAAAATCCAATGGCGTGGAGCCTGCCGGCAAGGAGATGACGTCACCCTTTGGAGTGAAGACGAAAACTTCAGATGACAGAACGTCAGCCTTAAGATGTTCCAAGAACTCCGAAGGCTCAGAGGTCTCAGCCTGAGTCTCCAATGCCTGTCTTATCCAAGACAGCTTTTGATCCAGCTCGTCAAGTTTCTGCTTGCCTTCCTTGTACCGCCAATGGGATGCTACGCCATACTCGGCCAACCAGTGCATGTCCCACGTTCTTATTTGGACCTCAAGAGGCTCACCGCTGGGGCCTATGACCGCTGTGTGCAGTGATTGATACATGTTGCTCTTGGGATTGGCTATGTAATCGTCAAACTGCCCAGGCAAGGGCTTCCAAATCGTGTGAACCACACCCAGCACGGTATAACAAGTGGCTACATCGTCAACTATGACGCGCAACGCCAGAAGATCAAAAAGCTCCTCCAACGATAAATTTTTTCTGCGCATTTTCTCGTATATGCTGTAAAAGTGCTTTGCCCTGCCAGTTATATGGGCTTTTATGCCCATCTCATTCAGCTTCTTCTCCAGGATGGTCATGGCCTGCTTTATTATCTCTTCCCGTTCCGGAAGCTTCTTTTTGACCCTGCGCCTGATGTCATAATATGCCTCTGGATCGGCGATCTTAAAAGCTGCATCTTCCAGTTCTCTCTTTATTTGGTAAATGCCCAACCTATGAGCCAAAGGAGCATAGATCTCGAGGGTTTCCTTCGCTATCCTGATTTGCTTGTCCATCCTCAGATATTGTATGGTCTTCATGTTGTGGAGGCGGTCGGCAAGCTTGATAAGCACCACCCTTACATCCTTTGCCATCACCAAAAACATCTTTCTCAGGTTTTCTGCCTGATAATCTTCAAAGGATTTAAAGGTGATCTTACCAAGTTTGGTAACCCCGTCCACTAAGAGAAGGACATCCCTTCCAAACTTATTGGAAAGTTCCTCTGGAGTGACCGACGTATCCTCCAACACATCATGGAGTAAAGCAGCTTCCAAAGTGTTTACGTCCAACTCCATCTCAGCCAAGATGGCTGCAACCCTGATGGGGTGAACCACGTAAGGCTCCTTGGAAAGCCTAAATTGACCATCGTGAGCCAAGGCGGCAAAAACAAACGCCTCACCGCACTTTATCAGGTCTTCCTTGGACAAATAACTAGATGCCCTGGCCCAAAACTCCTGCCACGCCATCTTCACAGACATATCCCTCTGATCCTCAGGAATACGCCCAACAAAACTATCCCTCAGAAGACGCAGTGACTTTCGCTCCCTGGTTAAAAGGGGCTCCTTGGGTTTATTGTCTGCTTTTTCAACTTCATCATGCTTGGATCTTTCTTTTTTTTCATCCATCCTGCATATCCCTACAGCTGCACCACATGCTCCAGCAGCATATCTAATTTCACGTTACCCTGCCAATAATTTATCTTAGGCCTATAAACCCATCCGTATGAATTTATTATTATATCCTTATATGGCGCTCCGTTAAAGGCTATATAACTGTCCTTTCCTGATTTTATCCTGAAATGTTTGCCCTCTCGGCCAAGAGGAAACAGGACTAGCGGCTCTTCCCTCTTGGCGAAGAACAAAGGAGCAGGGTTTGTCACTCCAAAGGGACCAAGCCTTTTTATCTGTCGGACCTCATCCAGCGAGAGGGATGAAGGGGAAAGCTCTAACACTTCCAGCTCCTCGGAAACTGGCTCTATGTCCTTCAATATGTCAGTCATGGCGTCTTTAAGCTTGTCCCAGTGCTTGACATCAACGGAGAACCCAGCGGCAAACTTGTGTCCACCCCATGCCTCCAGGTAGGGAGATACCTCCGTAAGAACCTGAAGAGCATCTGAACCTTTAGGCACCCTCAGTGTTCCTCTGATGGTTTCCCCAACGGGGGCAGCCAAAGCTATGGCCTTGCCAGTCTCACTGCACAACCGACTGGCAACGCCGCTTAGAACACCAGCGGGCCATCTTTTGTCACATACTACATGCTCCCCCTGTTCTATTAAAGGCCACAACTGCTCCAGCAGGTTGCTGGAAAGATACTGTCTCTTCCTATTCAGCGATATCAACTTTTGGACGCAAAGTCTGACGTCGTCTTGCCCTAAAAGGACCTTCACCGAAAGTTCCGCCAAATCCAATCTTCCTGCGGCATTGAGAGCAGGTATAACCTTCATTGCAAGGTCATCCTCATCAATGAGTCTCACCATAAGGCCCATCTCGCTCGCCAGCGTCCCAAGACCGCTTCTGGTCTGCTTTCGAAGAACCTTCATTCCTTCTTTAACCAATGCCCTGTTCAGTAGGCCCAGCGGCATAGAATCAGCAATAGTTGCAAGGGCAACCAAATCCAGCTTGGATTTCAACCAGTCAGGGTCGAAAAGGCTACTTTTTGAGGCCCATTTCCATAAAACCCCTGTAGCACAGAGAGTTTGGCTCTCTGTACTTCCCCTCACGTGAGGGTTTACCACTATTGCTCCCTCAGGCAAGACATCCCCTGGAACATGGTGGTCAAACACCAACACGTCCATACCTGCTTTCGCTGCATCCGATAAAGCCTCTATGTCTTTAGTTCCACAATCTACCACTATCAGAAGGTCGCATTGGTTGCTAATCAAATTTCTAATTACACTTTTGTGGACTCCGTATCCCTGCTCATGTCTGTGAGGGATGAAATAGCGCACGTTCGTGAAGCTTTTAAGGGCTAGCTCCACTGCCAGGGTCGTAGAGGAGACGCCATCTACGTCGTAGTCGCCATAAACTACTACCCGCCTGGCTCCCTTGTTCCTCTCCCATACTTTCGCAGCAAGCTTCTCTTCTTCGGTAAATTCCAGGGAGTCCACGACGTTTTTTAGGCTCGGGTCAAGCCACTCCCGAGCCTTGGAAACGTTGCTCTTGTCGAAGCCGTATTTTATCCTCAAAAGGGCTGCCACCACTGGTGAACAAGAACAACTGGCGGCCAGCTCCAGGTCCTGGGGTTCCACGGATTTGAATGAAAGTCTCTCTAATTGACAAACGTTCAAAACGCCCTACTATTCCTCCTTCTTGATCTCGTTCTCAACCTGCTGTGTCTCGTCTTTGGCCGCAGGATCAACCTTTGAAGAGGGTTCCTCCCCAAGGCCAGATGTCTTCTTAGTCTCCCCTATCGCCCTTATAAGGGATTCCTTTTCTGTTTCCAATTCCTTTATCCTTTTATCCTTTTCTTTGAGTTGCTTTACCAGCTTGGCCCGGCTCTCCATAAGGGCAAACAAGGAGACTAGCCACATCAAGACTCCCCCAGCTGCAAAAATCAAAACCTCCCAGACGCCCTGCGGCAAAGTTCTTTCCCAGCTAAAGAACTTCACAAGTACCTCCTGGGGGTTCTGAAAAGCATAGAGCGCAGAAACCAGCATGGCCACCGCTATCGCTAGAGCGTAACTTCTCACCTTTACCACCTTCCCTCTCAAAGCAAAAACGACCTATTTGCCTTTGGCATGCTTCCTAGCTCTCTCCCAGACTCTTTTGTCGTCTTCTTTTTCAAGGCTCTTGAGGTATTTCTCCCTGCCCTCTTTCTCCCATAGGGGGCCGTAAATTGACTTTATGCGTTCACTGTACCTGTCAAGTCCTGGGGCTAAATCCTTCAACAGCGCTTCTGAACCAGGGTGGGTCGGCCTGGCTCCGTAGCGTTCAACTAGTTCCCTCAGTACTTGGGGATGGTCTATTATCAGACACGGGCATAGGAGATTGTCGTCCTCGTACGGCTGTGCTTCCCTTATAGCCTTGAAAAAGTCGCTTTGAAGCACATCCACTAAAGATTTCTCCTTTATGTTGTCCACCGCAAAGTGAACAAAGACACAGGGCTCCACGTCTCCCGATGAGATAATGTGTAAATACCGCTGTCCTCCAGCCATACATCCATCTACGTATGGTCCATCGTTCCAAAAATCTCCCAGAAATATGGGATACTTGTTCCTCCACTCCTCCACCTTTTCATGAAGTGCTGCTCTCTGCTCAGGGGTAGCCATGTAGTCGAGGTCTGGCTTGTTGCCCGTCGGGATGTACTGGAAAAACCAGCCTACCTTGCAACCTTTATCCAGCATCCGCTCAATGAACTCATCCTTGAGAATGCTTTGGGCACTGCTTTTGGTAAAGGTGGCACTAAACCCGTATAAAATTCCTTTTCTCCTCAGACGGTCGAAAACCTCCATAACCTTCTCATAGGTGCCCGGCCCCCGTCGGTAGTCCGTCTCTTCCTTCGAGCCTTCAACCGAAACCATAGGAGCTACGTTGCCCATTCTGGCCAATCTATCCGTCAAAGCTTCGTCCAACAAGGTCCCGTTGGTGTAAACCTGAAAATAACAGTCATCATGCTTCTCCCAGAGGTCAAGGAGTTCTGGCCTAACGAAACATTCTCCACCAGAGAAAGTATAAAAATACATACCCAGCTCCTTACCCTCACGGATGACTCGATCAACGACCTCTAAGGGAAGGTCATCTTCCTCGGAATAAGCCGAAGCATAACAGCCCTTACAGTGAAGGTTGCATCGCATGGTAGGACTTATTACCATGAAGTTTGGTATGTGGATTCCAAGCTGCTGCTCTTTTCTCTCTCTTATGGCTCTCCCCAGGATTATGAAGTTGACCATAAAGTTCAGAATGGCCTTTTTCCTACAGCTTTCGTTGAGTTCAGTAAAGACCCTTCTGAAAACCCCCACGAAAGGGTGGTTCTCTCTGGCCATCTGAGCTAACTGTGCAAAACCTTCCCTAAGGTATCTTGCAGGGGCCAACTTGGACAAGAGGTCGAACAAATTGGCCAGCTTCCTCTCGTCCCCACTCTCTACCGTCCTCACTATTCTCTCTACGAGAGTGGTCGATACCATCCCTTTCAATTTGTCAAAAGCTGACATGGACATCCCGGCACACTCCTTTCAGTGTAATTATTTCAAGCTACCTTTTCTCCGGCGACGCTTTGTACCACTCCGCCAAAAGGGCACTTGCTATATAAATGGAGCTGTACGTACCCACTATGATCCCCACCATTATAGCGAATGCGAAATTGACAATAACAGGACCTCCCCATATGAACAGTGCCGTAACGGGCAAGAAGGTCGTCAAAGAGGTGTTTATTGTCCTGGACAAGGTCTGATTTATGGACATATTAAGTACGTTGATGATCCCCTCTTTGCTCACATGCTTCCAGTTCTCTCTTATCCTATCCAACACAACTATAGTATCATTAAGGGAGTAACCTACAATAGTTAGTATGGCTGCTATGAATGGCAGAGATATCTCCCTACCCGTCAGACTGAAAACTCCTAAAGTTATCAGGGAGTCATGAATCAACGCCAGGACGCTCACGACCGCGAAGCGGAATCTAAACCTGAAAGTTATATATGCAAGGATTCCCAGCAAGGCCACGCACACCGCAATCAGCGCCTGCTTTCTTAGAGCTTGTCCCACCACCGGCCCAACCTTCTCCAGACGCAAAAGCTCCATGCCAGGGTATTTGGACTTCATAACTGAAATTACTTTGTTAACCTCCTCATCGCTATCGGTCTTCAACCTTATTATGAAGCCCCGATCGCTGTAGGCCTGAATCACTGCCTGCTCCGCTTTAGCCTCGCTCATTGCGCTTCGCACCTCGGAAACATTCGTTGGCTCAGGCAACTCAATTTGAAGGAGATTGCCCCCCTTAAAATCTATCCCCAAGTTCAAACCACGGGACATCAAAAGTGATATGCTTCCTAGTATCAAGACAGCACTCAGAAGCAGGGCTATTCTCCTGATTTTCATGAAATTGATTGAAAAATTTCCCCTTGTCATGATCATACTCCTCCCCCGCTTCTACCTTACGGACTTAGCCCGATGTAATCTGTAAAAGGTCTGCAACAGAGCCCTCGTTACCACCACTGCGCTGAAGACGCTAGCCAGGATACCTATGCTCAAGGTCACTGCAAAGCCCTTTATTGGGCCACTGCCGAAATAAAACAGAACTCCCGCCGCCAAAAGGGTGGTAAGGTTGGCATCCACTATGGTTGTAAAGGCTTTGCGGAACCCGGCATCAACGGAAGCATAGTAAGTCTTTCCAGAACGCAGCTCCTCCTTGATGCGTTCATATATCAAGATGTTGCCATCCACGGCCATACCTATACTGAGCACGATTCCCGCTATACCCGGCAAGGTCAAAGTGGCCTTCAGGCTAATCAAACCAGCGAACAGAAGAAGCATGGCTGTAAAGAGGGCGATATTCGCTACGACTCCGAGCCAGCGATAATAGATGAACATGAAAACCACAACCAGTATGGCACCTATGAGTCCAGCCTTCAACCCCGAACGAATGGAGTCAGCTCCCAACGTGGGGCCAACGGATCGATTCTCCAGTATCTCCACTGGTACAGGCAGAGCACCAGCCCTGAGCATTATAGCTAGCCTCTGTGCTGCTTTTGCTGTAAACCTTCCCGAAATTTGGGCCCTTCCACCGCTTATCCTCTCCTGGACCACAGGGGCTGAAATAACCTTTCCGTCCAAAACTATGGCTATCTGCTTACCTACATTTGCAGCTGTCGCCTCTTCAAAAAGCTTGCTTCCTTCCTTATCGAACTCCAGGGACACCACAGGCCTGCCTATATTGTCGTATGTGGCCTTGGCATCCACCAGGGACTTACCAGTAACATATACCTTGCCGAGCAAATACACAGCTCCCTCGTCATCAGTGGATATGGCAAGACCTGCCTTTCCTTTTACCTCATCCTTAAGTTGAGAGATAAAGGCATCGCGCTCCTCTTTCAAGGCATTCCACCTGGAAAGGGCCTCCTCGTATTCTTCCTGACTGTCGTAATTCTGTCTTTGGGGACCTGGTGGCAGTGGAGGTTGAGCGCTAAGGACCTCTCTGAACTCAAGTTGGGCAGTCTTACCTATGAGTTCCAAAGCAGCTTCAGGGTCGGAGACACCCGGCAAATCCACAATGACCCTATCTTGCCCTTCTCTCTGAATGACCGGCTCAGTGACTCCGTACTGGTCTACGCGGTTTCTCAAAACTGCTATGAGTCTGTCTATGCTATCGTTGGTAACAGGATTCTCGGGAGTGCCCTTGGCCTTGAGCAGTATGTGGGCTCCTCCTTTTAGGTCCAACCCTAACTTTATCTTCCCATCTATTGGGTAAATGGTGAAAGCAGCAGCCAGGATGACCAAAATCACAATCATCAGCCGCCACTTATCGCTTCTCAGCATCATCGTTGTCCTCCTTTTATCAAACTTCAAAAATGGAAAAAGAAAAGAAAAACATATTTATTTCATAAAAAATGGAGCGGATGTGTGGCATCCACTCCCCATACGCAGAGCTACACGAGCACTAATTCTCTTTTTTAGTTTCTTCTTCGACAGGTTTCTCTTCGACGGCCTTCTCAGATTTCTTGGGCTTAGGGGAAGCCTCTGCATCCACGGCGGAACGCTTCATTTGAATGGATG
>NZ_DAITZW010000012.1:0-11403 GCF_036847465.1 Thermovirga lienii
ATGAGTTAAAAAAAGCTACGAGGTGATAGGCATGTACTGTAGAATGTTGGTAGTGGACCTTTCAATGGAAAGATCCTGGGTAGAAGAAATCGAAGAAGAAGCGATCAAAAAGTACATAGGTGGAAAGGGCTTGGGAATCTATTTGCTGGACAAAATGCTGCCCAAAGGAACGCCTCCACTCGAAAAAGAAAATGTACTACTTTTCCTCACCGGCCCCCTAACTGGAACATCTTTTCCGACCTCAGGAAGGTTCGTCGTAGCAACAAAGTCACCTCTCACCAACATGTACGTAGACAGTCACGCTGGAGGACACTTTGCTCCGGCTATGCGAAGGGCAGGCTTCGAAGTGCTGGTAATAAAGGGCAGAGCATCCAAACCATCCTACATTTGGATAGACGACGACAGGATAGAAATAAGGGAGGCTCAGCACCTTTGGGGCATGCAAGTAGATGAGACCGTGGAAGCAGTAAGAAATGAGACATCCCATGAAGCCCACGTGGCAACTATAGGACCTGCAGGGGAAAACCTACTTCCCATAGCTACTATAACTTTTGACAAGGACAGCGATCCATGGAGAGCTGGCGTAGCCGGCAGAGCAGGCACTGGATCTGTCATGGGAAGCAAAAACCTGAAGGCCGTGGCCTTGAGAGGCTCAAAATCCATTCCCATCAAAGACGAGACAAACCTAAGGAAACTCACTTCAGAGATAGCTCGCCTCGCTATGGAATCCCCTGCAATTCACCGCAGGCGAACTGTAGGCACCTCCGCACTAGTGGAGCCCATGAGCAGAACAGGCATACTACCCTCCTACAATTTCAGGCAGGGTTATTTCCATCCCATCTACGGCCTGACATCAGCAAACCTAAGGTATCACACAAAGAGAGATGTAGCATGCTTCAACTGCCCCATAGTATGTGGGAAAATACTCGATGGAGGAGGGAAAGACACGAAAGTAGAATACGAATCCATTGCTCTTCTTGGAAGTAACGATGGGATAGGGTCCATGCCGGAACTAGCCAAAGCCATCTCGGTCTGCAACCAAATGGGCATGGATACCATATCCGCAGGGGGCATTGTAGCCTTCGCGATGGAATGCAAGGACCGCGGGATACTTCACGAAGCTCCATCTTTCGGCGATGCCGAAGGTCAACGGAAACTACTTGAGGACATTGCTTTCAGAAGAGGGTTGGGAGCCATCTTGGCAGATGGAGTAAAGGAAGCCTCTAAAAGGATAGGAAAGGGAACAGAAGAGTTTGCCATTGAGGTAAAAGGATTGGAGCTTCCTGGGTACGATCCCAGAGCAACGTGGGGTATGGCCTTGGCCTACGCAACCTCCGACAGGGGTGGATGTCACCAAAGAGCATGGACCGTTCTAGCGGAACTAGACGGCATACTTCCCAGGTTTGGAACCGAGGGCATTGCCCTAAAAGTCAAAACCACCCAAGACGAGAGGGCTGCGGCGTTCTCCTTGGTAGTATGCGATTTCCTCCCCTATGACCAAAACGTCATATATCCGTGCCTTGAGCATGCTGCCGGCCTTGAAATGAGCGAAAAGGAGTATTTGGAAGCAGGAGAAAGGATATGGAATCACATACGTATGTTCAACATACGAGAGGCCAACATATCCCGAAAGGACGACTATCTACCCAAGCGGATGTACCATGACCCCATCCCCATGCCACCTAGAGGAGAAGACAAAGTGAGTTTACCCAAAGAGCTTTTCGATAAGATGTTAGATGAGTATTATATGTTACGAGGATGGAACGAAGATGGCATCCCAGAGGAAGGGACATTGAGACGTCTAGGACTCTCTTGGTGATGCATGAAAATGATTCTGGAGGTGTAAGCCCATGTGGAAGATAGCAATAGTAGGTTTCGGAAACGTATCTCAGGGATTTCTGAGAATATTAAAGGACAAGAAAGAATCCCTCAAGGAACGCTACAACTTTGAGTATTCCATAACCGCCATAGCAGACCCAGTAAAGGGCTCAGTTATGAACGCTTCAGGGCTGGATGTTGACTTTCTTATGGAACTCTTCGATTCAGAAGGAAACCTTAAATCCCACCCTAACAGAACGGACCTCGGTTCTATCGATATAATAGAAAGAAGCGAAGCCGACATAATCGTGGAGACTACGATTACCAACCTGGAAACAGGCGAACCAGGACTTAGTCATATAAAAGCCGCATTGGGCGCCAAAAAGCACGTGGTATCCACAAATAAGGGACCTGTCTCTGTAGCCCTACCCGAATTAGCTAAACTAGCAAAAGAAAACCATGTGGAATACCTCTTCGAAGGCGTAGTATTGAGCGGGACTCCATCAATAAACCTGGCAAAAGAGGCATTGGCAGGTTGTGACATAAAGAAGGTTATGGGAATAGTAAACGGAACGACCAACTACATCCTCACCAGGATGGAAGAAGGAACTTCCTACGAAGACGCTCTCAAAAAAGCCCAGGAGCTGGGATATGCAGAGGCGGATCCCACAGGGGACGTCGAAGGATGGGACGCTGCTGTTAAAGCTCAAGTCCTCGCTAACGTCATAATGGGACATCAGATAAAAATAGAGGACGTCCAGCGGACAGGAATAACCAAAATAACCCAAGAAGACATCAAGGACGCTGCCAAAAGGGGCGCCAGGATAAAACTTATAGCAGAGGTGGAGAAAACCAACGGCACTGTCAAGGCTTCCGTTAGCCCCCAAGAGATACCCTTAAGTCATCCTCTGGCCAACATTATGGACGCCACCAACGCCCTGACCTTCACCACAGATCATCTTGGCGATGTGACCATAGTTGGCCCAGGAGCAGGAAGGGTTGAAACTGGACAAGCACTTTTGACGGACATTCTTGCCATACATAGAAAATATTGCAAAATATGACTGGAACCTCAACCCCAGAGTTCACCCTGCGGAGTGAATATTTGGGGAACTACAAGGACTGCCTGAGGACGGATTCGCTTGTCCCTTAGCCGATTTATCATAAGCCGCCCCGATAAGGCTCCTAAATGAAACGCAGGAAACTCCAATGTCCAAGCACCCAATATGGAAGCTTCTTCCTGGGAACCACAGAAAACCAAAACATCATCAGGGGAAGCTTCCACTTTTTGTCCTAACCTACCATCCAACACGTGACATTTTGCATTCTTTTTCTGCGTTTGATATTTGGAAAGGAACGAATATACGGCCCCCTCGCCAGGGTAATATCTGAAACCTTGCCCTTTACTTAGTTTCTCTATCCTCTCCACGATGGCCTTCTCGTCAAATTTTATGGAAACCCCATCAAATTGATGCTCACCCACAACGACAACTGGCAGGTTTAGTTCTTCCGCTGGTGGTTTTTCGTAAACAAATATGAGCCCATCCACTCGCCTGGCAGAAAGGACCTTCAAGGCATTGATTCTTTTTTTATCGTCTGAAGAAGTTTCTTTGATCATTATCTCTACCCCTATCCTTTCCATCACCCTCTCCAAGCCACATAGATAGAGACCAACCCACCAAGGGGACAGCTGCTTGAACACAACCCCTATCGTATCGGTCGTTTTCGTGGAAAGTCCCCTTGCCAACACGTCAGGCCTGTAACCAAGTTTTTTGACCGCTGCCCATACTTTTTCACAGGTGGCAGCACTTATCCTAGGGTCTCCTTTCAAGACCCTGCTCACCGTGGCCTTGTTGACCCCAGCCTCCGCTGCTACATCGGCCATTGTCACCTTCATGAGATCCCCTCCCGGAATAATACTACCGGTTGCACAGTAAAGTTCAAGGGGGGTACACTATTCAAAGCAGCTTCCGCCTATGAATTCCCTCAAAATGGACGTGTTGGGAACCACGTCGGAAGGGATGAAAGGAAAGTACTGAGAAAGGGTCAAAAGCCTTTGGGCCTCGCCGTACACAGGAGAAGACTCTTCCACGCTTCTCAAAAGGCCCTCGGTATATCCTTTCAATACAGGCAGCTCGTACACTAGGGCGGAATTGAACATTCGATCCGCCTTCTCCTGGTAAGGGAAAATGTAATCCTGGGCACCCTTAACAACTGAGGGCCACTGCATTAAAGTAGCCTCCGCACTTTTACCTCTGGTTCGGTAATCTCTGACCAATCGCCTTAGCAACCTGTTATCCGTAGTACTAGTTCTATTGTGTCTATCCATGCTTATTCCAGTGAGAGGAGAAACAAAGATCTTGTAGACCTTCTCATCGGGAATTCCTCTGGTTATCAACTGGTTCAGGCCATGAATCCCCTCTATTATCACCACACCTTGCTTTTCCAACTTCAACGTAGGTCCTTTCTCTCTCTTTCCTGAAATGAAGTTGAACCTAGGCAGAACCACTTCCTTGCCCGCAAGGATTGCATCAAGTTGCTGCTCGAGAAAATCCAAATCCAAGGCGTATATGGACTCGAAATCAAAATTACCGTCAGCATCCCTCGGGGTCTTCTCCCTGTCCAAGAAATAGTCATCAAGGGATATCACAACAGGTCTTTTGCCACAGACCCTCAGGCATATGGCCAATCGCTTGGCTGTAGTGGTCTTTCCAGAACCGGACGGACCGGCTATGCATATAACTTTAACAGTTCCTCTTTCTATTATGTCTCCGGCTATCTCATTGAGTTTTTGGTTGTGCAAGGCCTCCGATACCAAGATGAGCTCCTGCGCTCTGCCAGATGCCACATACCTATGCAGGTTATCCATCGTGCTTACGCCCAAAATATCCAACCACCCGGCATATTCCTCGAATACGTCCGCTAGCTTCCGAGGTGGTCTGAAAGGAGGCAGTTCCTTGGGCGATGTGACCGTAGGAAACCTAAGGACCACTCCACTCCTGAAAGGGACCAGGTCCCACGATTTAATATAACCTGCAGAAGGGGCAAGGGGGGTATAAAAGTGGCCATACACTCCATCACAGGACCACAACGTGACAGGGTCTATCCGCGCTGCCTCTAAAAGGGCGGCCTTACTAAGATCGTTCTGACTCCTGAATATTTGTTTTGCCCTATCCAAGGGCACAACCTCCATCTTTATGGGCAAATCGTCATGGACAAATGACTCTAGGGCCTCGCGCACAAGCCTTAGATCTTCCTGATCAAGGCCCTCTCCTTGCACTTCGCAGAAAAAACCATCACTTATGGAGTGCCTTATAAAAACTTCCTTACCTAGAATCTTCCTGCATGCTACCACCAATAAAAAACTAAGGGTGTTCCTGTAAACGGCCATACCCTCAAATGAGGATGTATCGACAAAGTCCACTTCGCAATGGTCATCTATGGTCCAAGTCAAGGGTCGCAGGTACCCGTTGACATGCCATGCAACCACTGGTTTATCGTTCAGGCCGCAAAGGGAAAGAACCTCAATACCAGACACAGGTTTATGAAATTTTTCTACTCCTATCCCTCTTATAGATACAGAAAAGGCCACTACAGAAACACCCCGTTTTTGGTCCTTTAGCGGTCACTCGAATTAGCTGCTCGCTGCTGAATCATTCTTTTCGCCACTATCCTTCACCGCAGCAGGAGACGGTGCGCCTGGGTCACTTCCCTGAACTACCTCTAATTCGGGAGTTCCCGCCCACTCATGGAATGAGGAATCGTAGTTACGGGCGTTCTCAAAACCAGCCATCCTGAGGACCAAAACCAAGTAGGCCGACCTCACTCCTGCCGTGTCATAAACAACTATTTCATCATCTGGACTTAGCCCATAGGATTGGAACAAGGCCCTAAGCTCTTCCACGTCCTTCACTGTTTGGTCTTCGTTGAAAACCGAATCAAAGGGGATATTGATGGCCCCGGGTATATGGCCTCCCCTCTTTTCCTGGAAAATCCTGGCCCCTTGATACTCAAAGGGCGTCCTAGCATCAATGATATATACCTCTCCCAATTTTGCCTTGAGCCACGGGGTGGTAACATTGTAGCCACCTCTGAAACTTTCGATCTTGAAAGGTTTGGCCTTCGCCACAACGGGCTCGGTGGACACTTCTCCACCTGCGGCCTTCCAAGCCATAAAACCTCCCTCCAGCATCTTGGCGTTTTCTATGCCTGAAAGGCGGAGTATCCACACCACCCAACCGTCTTGCCCCCATCCACCGGGATCAGCATAGACGACAACAGGTTTCTTTCCGTCGATGCCCAAAGCACCTATTTTCTTGGCCAAAATATCCTTGGGGTAAAGGTCTCCCCAACCGGGTGAGCCGGGACGCCCTTTCATATTGGCAAAGTACGTCCACTCAGCGTTAACTGCTCCAGGTATATGGCCTTTGGAATACATAGATTTAGGTCTTGCGTCCACTATTACAACAGACCCTTTGTTAGCCTTGAGCCACTCAGGAGTTACATAAAGGGAATCCTTACCACTTTCAGAAGCAAAAGCAACCGACATGATAGTTACCACAATTAAGCAGGCAAACACGAAAGAACCCACTATCCTACGCAACTCTACCATCCTTTCTTTTCTAATGATTATTTTCGCCAATAAACTATCCCTCCGAGTTACGTATATTTTACCCGGAGGGATTTATATATGCCATCAGTAATTTTTCCCAATACAAATACTTATGGTTTCTTCACAGGATCCCATTTCTTGGCAAGACCTTGGGTTATGCGATCGATCACGATGGCCATTATTACTATGCTAAGTCCTGACTCGAACCCCCGTCCAACGTTTATCCTGTTTATAGCCATCAGGACCTCCTGTCCAAGCCCCCTGGCACCTATCATGGAGGCTATGACAACCATCGAAAGAGCCATCATGGTAGTTTGATTGACTCCAGCCATTATGGACGGCATGGCCAACGGAAGCCGTACCTCCTTCAAAAGCTGCCACCTAGTTGCTCCATAAGCCAAAGCTGCCTCCTGGACAGGTTTTGGCACCAGTTCTATCCCCAGACACGTCAACCGTATCACAGGCGGAAGGGCATATATGACCGTAGCCAATATGGCCGGAACCTTTCCCAATCCGAACAGCATCATGGCCGGTATCAAGTACACGAAACTAGGCATGGTCTGCATGGCATCCAAAATTGGTCTAATAATTACCCCTACGGTTTTAACTTCCGCCATAAGCACTCCCAAGGGAATCCCCAGAGCAAGAGAGATGACTACAGACGTTATGACTATAGCCAATGTCTCTATGGCAAGGCCCCACAGTCCGAAAACTCCTATTATCACAGGCAGTAACGACAAAACAAGGGTTGGGACAACTTTCCTTATACTAAACCATGAAATTGCCGCAATCAGTAATATATACCCCCACCACGGAACGGCAGATAGGGCAGCTTGTATCCACAAAAGGAGCTGCAAAAGAGCGTTCGAAAAAGCATCAAAGGCTTCACCGTGGTTTTGTATCAGCGCCTTTATCCCACTGTTCAAATGGGGCGCAACATGAAACTCCCATGCCTCAGGAAACATCGCTATTCACCTCTTTATCATTTGCCGCGTTGAGAGCTGCTATCTGTTCATCGGCCTTTCTGATTTCTTCCCTTCTATCCTGAACGAAGCGAGCTACGTAGTCGTTGGCAGGATTGGCAAAGACCTCGGCGGGTTTGCCTATCTGAACTATGCTGCCATCCTTCATCACCGCCATCCTGTCACCGAGGCGCATTGCCTCGTCCAAATCGTGAGTGACAAAGAATATGGTCTTGTGCATTTCTTCCTGCAGGCGAATCAATTCGTCCTGCATCTCCCTACGTATCAGGGGATCCAAGCCACTAAAAGGTTCATCCATTAAGAGTATTGGGGAATCAGCCACAAGGGCCCTTGCGATCCCTACTCTCTGGCGCATTCCTCCACTCAGCGAGGAAGGATAATAACTGGCCCATTTCTCAAGGCCCACTATCTCGAGGGCGTGCATGGCCTTTTCCCTTCTTTCTTTCTTGGGAACCCCTCTAAGCTTCAGGCCAAAGGCCACATTATCCAGGACTGTTTTATGAGGCAAAAGCCCATAATGCTGAAATACCATGGCCGTCTGGTATCGCCGGAACTCCGTCAGCTCCTTTTTGTCCATTGCCGTGACGTCATAGCCGTTTATGATTATCTTTCCATAGCTTGGTTCAACCAACCTTATAAGGCAGCGTATCAGCGTGGATTTTCCGCTGCCCGAAAGTCCCATGACTATGAACACTTCGCCTTTTTTCACCTCAAAGGACAGATCCCTTACGGCCACTACATCCTCACTAGAGGCCTCTATAGATCTCATTAGCTCCTCGTCATCTACGTCTATCACTACCTTACCCGACTTAGATTTCGAATATACTTTCCAAAGCTCCTCGACTGCTATGGCTACGTCACTCACTGTTAATTCCTCTCCTCCTCCAACGCCTTCTTTATCTTTTCAACCTTTGCTGGATCATCTATCCACTTTGCCCATACATCTTGATATGTCCTCAAGAACCAAAGAGCAGCTTCATCCACCGTAGCATCATTCTTCTGCATGAACGCCAACGCTGCGTTGTTTTGGGCAAGGGTAGTATCGTACTTTTTCAGGAACTCAACGATCTCCGGATGTTTCTCAGCGTACTTGGCGTTTATGCCTATGTGCACCCTTGAGGGAGGGAAATCACACCCATAGTCCTTGCCCCAGCGATTAGGATCGTAAGGTGGCTCTTCCAGTTTCGTCATGTCCAGCATTCCCATTATCCACTCCGGCTCCCAATAATATGCTAAAATGGGCTTTCCTTTTTCGTAATGAGACACGATGGCAGTAGCTAAAGCTGTCTGGGAACCAGGATCAAAGGGCTCGAAGTACTCAAGAAGCCCGTATGCTTCCAACTTCTTTAGGTTAACGTCGTGAACCACCCATCCAGGCACAGCATTATAGAAGCGACCCTTCTTGGGGTTCTCCGGATCCTTGAAAAGTTCCCAGTACTTGGGCAGGTCGAACACAGACTTAAGATCTGGAGCCATGGGTTTTATGCCTCTCTTGGGATCCCCTTTGATAACAAAGGTAGGAACATACCATCCTTGAGGTGCATCGGGGTAAACTCTCCTAAGTCTATGACTTTCTTGTTCTTTACCACTTCTTCCTCATACCAATCCCTAACGTTATCGATCCAAAGCTCCATTATCACATCAATTTCTCCTCTGGCAAGACCTGTAAGGCCGGGCACCGACTCCGCAAAGATGTAGTCAGGCTTGTAGCCATACCCCTTTTCCAAAATATATCCAGCTATCCTATTGTGCATCTGAATGCTATTCCAACTGTGATCGACAAAAACCACTTTCTTTCCCGATGCAAAGGATACTCCACCAAACACACCAAGGACAAAAGACAACAATACTATCCAAAGTGCACTTCTAAATGCCTTTCTCATATTTTCCCCTCCTTTTTACTATTACGCTTACGTTCCTTTTGGTTCTCCAACTTCTTAGGGCTCTAGCTAAAAATGGTACGCTAATATCGAGGAGTTATTGCCATATCATCAATTGAGAGATCTTTCAGCAGGAAAACTGAAATGGTTACAACCTTTAAAAAACCGCAAATGATTTAAGCAATTGGTTTATCAGAAAGCTCCTGGACCTTACGCTCCAACTCCTCTACTCTTCTTTTCAAATCCTCGACCACAGTGATCAAGTCAGAATAGGGCACCACCTTTCCTCTTTTTTCCGTTCTAGCTTTCTCCACCAATTCCCTGACTAGGGAGTTTCTGTACAAAGTTGAACGAGCCACTCCCAACTTTCGAGCTACAGACTGAAAGTCTACATCTTGTCCTGATGCCTTCATTTCATCTATAGCCACCTTCACAGCATCAAAAAGACCTTGCTTACCTCTCTTTTCCAACCTTATCAAGCTCTCCCTTACTGGCGTCTTCAAAAATGCTCCATTTTTCACTACATGTAGCATAACAACGAAAATGCTGGGCGTCAAGTTTTGAATACAAAATAAAAGAAGTGCGCCTAATCTGAAAATTTAGACTATATTGCTAACCGTTGCACAAATGGCTTACTTGGTATATAAAGTGTACTGGTCTGACCAGTTACGGGGGGATACTAATGCCACAAAGAAAGATCAAAGGCACTCGCATTTATGAACAGGTAGTAGAAGAAATAAAACGGTCCATTTCTTCAGGTGAACTAAAACCAGGTGACCCTCTGCCTTCAGAAAGGCAGCTAATGTCGGAAATGGGTGTAAGCCGAAGTTCTCTAAGAGAAGCGTTTCGAATCTTGGAATTGCTGGGCCTCATAGAGAGCATTCCCGGAAAAGGCCGATTCGTAAGAAAGCCCCGCCCGGAAAACAAGGACTTAAGCACTGTCCCCTTAGAGGACGAAGCGATCCTGGAGCTCATGGAGGCCCGTCGTATTTTGGATCCTGCTATTTGTAAAATAGCCGCCATGCACGCTCTTCCTTCAAACCTCACGCAAATTCGTAAGATTCTATCCAAGACTTCCCAAAACATTGAGAACCTCTCACAAAGGGCTAAACTGGATTACGATTTCCACCTTGCCCTAGCGGAAGCTACTCACAACTTCGTCTTCGTTAACGTGGTCAAAATGACCTTCAACCTCATAATGGCAACCCACGAACGAATATACTCCCTTTTGAACGACAAGGAGGCCTTCCTCAACGAGCACCAAGAAATATATGAGGCAATAATGGACCACAATGTGAATTTGGCCTCGGACCTTGCTGCCAAGCACATAGACCGAATCTACAAGACGTTACAGGAGGCAATGGCTAAATAAGCCAAATCACATACAAGAGAAAAACATGGAGGGGTGCAAAAATGAAGGAGAGAATTTTGAAGCTGTTCCCGGAAATCGATTGGATCGAAAACGAGGAGCTCAAGGATAAGGTTCTCAAAACCCTTGAGGACGCCTTGAGAATCGGAGGTTGGGAGCCAGAGGACATGGACAAGATTCCCTTTACTCTGCTCATCAAGGATTGCCCCGCTTCCCTCTTGACCCACTTCAGAGGAGTAACAAGGATGGCTAAGAAGGCCATGGAAGAGTTCAATGCCTTGTATGACTACAAACTGGACAACGATACCCTGATAGCAGGAGCAATACTTCATGACGTGGGCAAACTGGTGGAATACAAGCGCGACGCCGATGGCAAGGTCGTAAAATCCGATCTCGGCAAGGATCTCCGCCACCCATTTTCTGGTGTAGGACTGGCAATGAAAAACGATATCCCCTCTCCCATCTGCCACTGTATAGCAGTTCATGCAGGCGAAGGCGATGGAAGGCACAGGTCTCCTGAAGCAGTTGTCATAAACAAATGCGATTTCTTGAACTTCGAAACCCTTAAGTCCTTCATGGGACTTATTTAGGTATATCAAAAACAAATAAACGGAGGTGCATCTCCATGGGGAAGACGATGATCCAAAAGATCATCCAAAGGGCTTCTGGCAAAGAGGTAAAACCTGGTGACAGGGTATGGTGCAACATCGACCTTTCCACCGCAAGGGACTTTGCAGGCCC
>NZ_DAITZW010000012.1:11503-41875 GCF_036847465.1 Thermovirga lienii
GCCTTCGAGGTCCTAAAGGCAGCAAACTTCAAGATTGCTCCAGGCATGAGAGTAATAATAACTCCTGCAACCAGAGAGGTCATGAAACAGTGTGCCCAGGCAGGGTTCATAGAAAAATTCTTGGATGCTGGAGTGATCTTCACGAATCCCACTTGCGCACTCTGCACAGCAAAACATTACGGAACTCTGCCAAGCGGTGATATAGGCATGTCAACCACTAACAGAAACTTCATAGGCAAGGTTGGGAAGGGAAGCCATACGTATTTGGCAAGCCCGATGACCGCCATGGCATCGGCAGTTCGCGGCGTTATCACCGACCCGCGGGAAATTCTTGGGTAAGGGGTGGATTCTCATGACGGAGAACATCTTAAGAGGAAGAGCATGGGTTTTCGGGGACGATGTGGACACCGACCTCATATACCACAACAAGTACCTGGCTATAACCGACCCAAAGGAGATGGCCCAGTACTCCTTCGAATACTACCCTGGCAAGGAGAACTTCGCCAAAGAAGCTAAACCCGGAGATTTCGTAGTAGCTGGGCAAAACTTCGGCTGCGGTTCGTCCAGGGAACACGCCGTATATTGCCTCAAAGAGCTAGGTATCCCCGTAATACTAGCAGAATCCTACGCCAGAATCTATTACAGAAACGCAGTAAACAACGGATATCCTGTCCTTGTAGTTCCCAACATCACCAAAAAGGTAAAAGATGGCGATGAACTCGAGGTCAACCTGGACACCGGAGAGATCAAAAATCTGACCACTGGTGAAGTAATGCACGGCGACGCGGTGACGGATCTGGAGAAGGAAATAATGGCCTACGGTGGCCTGATTCCTTACCTCAAAGCCCAAGCCGCCAAAGAGCAAAAGTAGGAGGTGAGCTCCATGGGTAAGACCTTCGCTGAAAAAGTTTTGGGGAAAGCAGCAGGACAGGATGTCAAGGCAGGCCAAGTTGTGACCGTCGAGCCTCACTTTTGCATGAGCCACGACAACGCCGCCCCTATCTCCAAGGTTTTCAAGAAAATTGGTGTAGATAAGGTATGGAACCCAGATCATATAGTTATCATCCTAGACCACGCTGTTCCAGCGCCCACGGACAAACATGCAGAGAACCACAAGATAATCAGAGAATTCGTTAAAGAGCAGGGGATCAAACACTTCTATGATGTGAACAGCAAAGGCGGCGTATGTCACCAGATAATGTGCCAGGAAGGATTTGCCCTTCCTGGTCTGGTAATGGTGGGCAGCGATAGCCATACTTGCACCTATGGTGCCTACGGAGCCTTCTCCACGGGCATAGGAAGAAGCGAGATGGCAGCTACCTGGGCAACAGGCAAAATCTGGTTCCGTGTACCTGAGTCCATGAAGATAACAGTAAAGGGATCCTTCAAAAAGGGCGTTTCCGCCAAGGATCTGATACTTAAGATCATTGGAGATATAAAGGCAGATGGCGCAGATTATATGTCCGTCGAGTTTCACGGTCCAGCCATATCCCAGATGTCCTTGGCAGAAAGGATGACCTTGTGCAACATGGGCATAGAGATGGGCGCCAAAAACGCCGTTTGCCCCCCTGACGAGAAGGTGCTTGAAGCCATAAAGGACAACGCAAAGACCGATAAATGGGAAGCCATATGGGCTGACGAAGATGCCGTATACGCGAAAGAGCTGGAATACGACCTTCAAGACCTTGAGCCTGGTGTAGCAAAGCCCCACACCGTGGACAACTACGCCCCAGTGAGCGAGGTCGCAGGAACTCCTATACATCAGGCCTTCCTGGGAAGCTGCACCAACGCCAGGATAGAGGACCTAAGAGAAGCTGCCTCTATACTCAAGGGCAAGGAAGTGGCGGTTAGGACCATAGTGATCCCAGCATCTTGGAAAGTATACCGCCAGGCTATGGAGGAAGGCTTGCTGGATATATTCCTGGATGCAGGCTGCATAATAAATAACCCTGGCTGTGGACCGTGTATGGGGAACCACGAAGGAATACTAGCCCCAGGTGAAGTATGTATCTCAACGGCCAATAGGAACTTCAAAGGTCGCATGGGCAACAAGGAAAGCTTCATCTATCTGGCAAGCCCCATGACGGTTGCGGCTTCCGCCATAAAAGGCGCAATAGCCGACCCAAGGGAGGTGCTCTAGATATGAAAATAACAGGAAGGGTATGGAAATACGGGGACGACGTAAATACCGACGTCATTTTCCCTGGCAAGTACACGTACACTGTATCAGAGCGCTCTGAAATGGGCCAGTACGCGTTGGAGGACTTGGACCCTGAGTTCACTAAAAACGCCAAGCCCGGAGACATCATAGTGGCAGGGAAGAACTGGGGATGCGGCTCCTCCCGCGAGCAGGCGGTTACCTGTCTCAAAGTTAGGGGAATAGGAGCAATAATAGCTAAGGGATTTGCCCGAATCTACTATCGCAATGCCCTCAACGAGGGACTTCCCATAATAGTGGCACCTGAAGCAGTTGATGCCATAGAGCACCAAGATGAGATAACCATCGATTTCGACAAGGGGGAAATCATAACTCCCAAGGGCACTTTCTCCTTCCCTCCGTTCCCTGAGTTCGTAAGGGGACTAATAGAGGACGGTGGTCTGATACCTCACGTTAAGAAATCTCTAGGACTAGAATAAAAGAGGGAGGTTTTGCAAGATGGAAAGAAACGTTATGCAGGTTAAGGAGAAAAAGGATCGTTACACTGTAACCTATATACCGGGAGACGACTCGGGCTTCGACGTAATGGAAGCAGCCATGATAGTCATGCAGGCCTTGAATCCCCCTATCGATTGGGTTAGAGCCGATATGGGATGGTGCATGTGGGAAAAATCCTGCAAAGAGTATCCTGAGGGCGACCCAAGGAGAAACACCGTTCCTCCGGAGACCATCGAAAAGGTCAAAAATTCCGACGCTACCCTAATGGCAGCCATAACATCCAAGTCGGGAGTAAAAGGCTTTAAATCCGCCATACTTCAGCTAAGACAGATGTTCGACCTCTATATAAACTTCAGACCGGCAAAACTGTACCCCGGAGTAAGCACCCCCTTAAAAGGAGACCCCGATATAAACATAGCCCTGTTCCGCGAGAACACTGAAGACCTCTACTCTGCCGTAGAGTGGCGACCACTGCCGAAGGAGATGTTCGACCTGCATCCAGGCATGGAGAGGTTCAAGGACAAAAGTGAAGTTGCCGTATCTTGGAGGGTGTACTCCAAAGAAGGATGCGACAGAATAATAAGGGCCGCCTTCGAGTATGCCAAGGCAAATGGCCTCAAGAGCGTTGTAAACTGCAACAAGGCCAACGTCATAAGGGCCACCGACGGGATGATGAAAGAGCGCTTCCTAGAGATAGCAAAAGAATACCCAGAGATAGAAGCAAGGGAAGAGAACGCCGATGCCACAGCCATGTGGCTGATCAAGAACCCTCAGGACTACCAGGTAATAGTGACCTCCAACGTCTTCGGCGACATCCTCTCCGATGAAGCCTCCCAGCTCATTGGCGGACTGGGCTTCTCCCCGAGCGGCAACATAGGAGAAAATACGGCGATCTTCGAACCAAGCCATGGTTCTGTGCCTAAATACGCTCACCAATACAAGATCAACCCCTGCGGCATGCTCATAACCGCAGCGATGATGCTCAAGTACCTCTGTCTGGATGAGTACGCAGAGAAATTGGAAAAGGCCATAGGAGATACGCTGGTAGAAGGTAAATATCTAACTTACGATATCTGGAGGGACCGTGGAGACAAGGATTGGGAGACAAAGGCCGTCTCCACCCTTGATATGGCAAAGGCCATAGCCTCCAAGATCGACCCGGACTTCGACAAGAAGGCCGATGAAATTTGCGCCAAAGCAAAAGAAATGTGCGCATGGGAGCACCTGGTATAAGAACTTTCTCGAAGCAGAGCGAGGCCTCCGCTGGAGGCCTCGTCTTTTTTAGTCAAAACAACAACTGCATAACATATTGTTGTTTTTGTACTTCATGGAGGGGATGAAAATGAAAACCGCCCAAGCAGGCACACTGGAGTCCATGGACTGCCTGGTAACCGCAAGCGCTGCAGAAAGGGGAAAAGGCATTTTTATAACCATGGAGGGGGCCAACATCGCCAGGTTCAGGGACTCTATACTCAAGACGGCGAAGGCAACCCTTCTGGAATTGGGCATCAAAGACGTCGTCCTTTCAATTCAATTCAATGGTGCCAACGACGTCGTCTTGAAAGCTAGAGTTGAAGCGGCAGCAAGAACCCTCATGGGGGGTGAAGAATGATGGCCTTAAGGCGTACCATGCTCTACTTACCCGGGAACAACCCCAATATGCTCATGAGGGGGCACCTTTTCAAGCCCGACGGGGTAATCCTTGACCTGGAGGATTCCGTATCATTGGGTGAAAAAGAAGCTGCGAGGATCTTAGTACGAGAGACATTAAAAAATGTGGACTTTGGCGAATGCGAGGTAACGGTCAGGATAAACGGCCTTGACACCCCGTTCTGGAAAAGGGATCTTGAAGAGGTCATTCCCTGGGGTATAGACGGAATAAGGGTTCCAAAGGTAGAGACCCCTCAGGACGTAAAACTTCTTGACGAGGCCATATCGGAGATAGAAAACAAACACAACCTCCCCGAGGGGAAAGTACAGATAACCTGTTTGCTTGAAACGGCGTTGGGAATATGGAACGCTTATCATATAGCTACAGCGTCCAAACGAGTAACGGCTATATGTCCCGGAGGCGAGGACCTGAGGGCAGATTTGAAGACAAGCCGTTCCGAAAATTCAGAGGAACTTGTAGGCCCAAGAAGAATGGTTGTATTAGCAGCTCATGCCGCTAAGGTAGATCCTTTGGATACCGTCTTTGCGGACATAACCGATGACGAGGGCCTCAGGAGGGAAACCCAGTGGGTCAAGCAAATTGGCTACCAGGGTAAAAGCGTCATCCATCCAAACCAAATTCCCATAATTCATGACGTCTTCACTCCAACAGAAAAGGAAATAGCCCAAGCTCAAAAAATAGTACAGGCGGCCAAGGAAGCCGCAGAGAAAGGGTTAGGCGCAGTCTCAGTCGACGGGAAAATGGTAGACAGGCCAGTGGTCAAACGCGCGGAATACGTGCTACAAAGAGCTGGTCTTCTCGAAGGAGGCGAATAGTCATGGCCGTCAATGCTGTGGGACGGGATATACCGAGCTCTATTCCTGGTTACAAAGACGACGTCGTGCTGTTCAGAGGGGCCACGAAGAGGTTACCAAAGGGAAACCGCTACGGCAAAAAAAACAGGACGACGTTCTTCACCAAGACTGACAAGACGCTCCCCAACATAAAGGCAGCAATCCGAGAGTCGGGACTTCAAAGCGGCATGACCATATCCTTCCACCACCACCTACGCAATGGGGATTACGTGGTCAACATGGTCCTTGACGCCTGTGCCGAAATGGGAATAAAGGACTTGGTCATATTCCCTACCGCGCTCTTCGGCGTCCATAAACACCTAACAAAGCACATACAAAAAGGTGTAATTCGACAAATTCAAGGCTCTGTAAATGGCCCCATAGGTCAGCTAGCATCTGAGGGAGGTATGGAACTTCCCGTCGTCCTTAGAAGCCACGGAGGCAGGCCCAGGGCTGTAATAAGTGGGGATGTCAAGATTGACGTGGCGTTCATAGCTGCCCCCACGGCCGATAAATACGGCAACCTTACAGGAGCCTATGGACAGTCGGCATGTGGCTCCCTTGGATATGCTCACACGGACGCAGACTACGCAGAGTGCGTAGTAGCGATAACGGACAATTTAGTAGAATACCCTGCCCCATACATTCAGATTCCCCAAACACAAGTGGATTACGTCGTGCAGGTGGATAAAATAGGGGATCCTGCAGGTATAGTTTCGGGAACGACCAGAGTAACCCGAGACCCCATGAGGCTTTTGATCGCACGCTATGCAGCCAAACTTATAGAATCAAGCCCTTACTTCAAGGAAGGCATATCCTTCCAGACTGGTGCTGGAGGCATTTCCCTCGCCGCTGCTGCGTACGTAAGAGATGCCATGAGAAAAAAGGGGATCAAGGGGAGCTTCGGTTTAGGAGGTATAACAAGCTTTTTCGTGGACATGCTAGAGGAGGGACTTTTCAGACAACTGATGGACGTTCAGTCCTTCGATCTGGCAGCCGTGGAATCCATATCGCGCAACGCCGCTCACGTTGAAATCTCTGCCGATTGGTACGCCAATCCCTGGAACGCAGGATGCATGGTTAACATGCTGGACACCGTGGTACTGGGAGCTACAGAAGTGGATAGGGACTTCAACGTCAACGTAAACACCGAGTCCGATGGGGCACTGCTTCACGGGATTGGAGGCCACCAAGACACCGCATCAGGAGCCAAACTGACCATAATCACTACTCCTCTATTGAGGGGAAGGATACCATCCGTTGTGGATTCAGTTTACACGGTTACCACACCTGGAGAAGTGGTGGATGCTGTGGTAACCGAGTTCGGCGTCGCCATAAACCCAAGGCGCCAAGACCTCATGGACGCCATCAAACCCAGCAAGGACTTACCATTAGTCACCATAGACGAGCTGGTAGAGAAGGCCAAAAAGCTCGCGGGAGATATGGCTCCAATAGAGCACACAGACCGAATAATAGGCGTAATAGAATATCGAGATGGCTCTGTTATAGACGTAGTCAGACAGATAAAGAAAAAATAGAACATTTATCCATAAACGGGTCCCCGAATTCTTGGGGCCCGTTTTTAATTCCCAGCCACAAATAATTTCCTCTAATGCCCTATCTGATATAAAATTTATCTATATTTTATGGATTCAAAGTTTCTTGGAGGTGTTTTGTCCTGCTGATAAAACCACACAAAAGTTTGAACTCCTTTCTGGAATGGATAAAGACCCTTGATGGCAAGGTTTGCACACTAAGGGAGTTCCCTCCACAGGAAGCCTCATGGGCCAGGTGGCCTGACTTGGACGAGAGACTGAAAAAAGCTCTAGAGAAAAGGGGGATCCAGAAGCTATACAGCCATCAAGCCGACGCTATAAGAATGATCATGGAGGGCAAAAACGTAGTCCTGGCAACTCCAACGGCTTCCGGCAAGAGCTTATGCTACAACGTTCCCGTACTGGATGCCATAATGAAAAATCCAGATTCAAGAGCTCTATTCATGTTTCCCACCAAGGCATTGAGCCAAGACCAAATGGCAGGACTTCATCAGCTCATAGAGCTGTCTGGGGTAGACGTAAAAACCTTTACATATGACGGTGATACCCCAGTCGCGGCAAGGCAAAAGCTGAGGGCAGCAGGACATATCGTAATAACCAACCCAGATATGCTCAATACAGGCATTCTCCCTCATCACACAAAGTGGATAAAGCTTTTCGAAAACCTAAGATACGTTGTAATAGACGAGCTCCACACTTACAAAGGAGTTTTCGGCTCCCATGTAGCAAACCTCATAAGAAGACTTAAAAGGATATGTTCCTTCTACGGCTCCAAACCTACTTTCATAGGCTCCTCAGCCACTATAAGCAATCCAAAGGAGCTCTCCGAACTCTTGCTGGAGGAACCAGTTCATGTGATAACTGAAAGTGGAGCGCCAAGGGGCCCCAGGAAATTTGTCATATACAACCCCCCAGTGGTTAACGAGCAGCTGGGAATCCGAAAATCCTCCTTAACGGAGACCGCTAAGATAGCGGCTGAAGCAGTAGCCAACAACATAAGCACCATTGTGTTCACCAGATCAAGGGTAAACGTGGAACTCTTAGTGACCTACCTGAGGCGGGCTCTAATTTCCAAGGGATTGGACGCTAGTAAGGTGGAAGGTTACCGGGGAGGCTACCTACCCAACGAAAGAAGAGCTATAGAACGAAAGCTCCGTGAGGGCGAAATAACGTGCGTGGTCTCCACCAACGCCCTGGAACTGGGAATAGACATAGGTAGCCTGGAATTAGCCATTCTTCACGGCTATCCAGGGAGCATCGCATCCATGTGGCAACAAATAGGAAGAGCCGGAAGAAGCATGGGACTTTCCGCAGCCATTATGGTAGCTTCCTCCTTTGCAATGGACCAATTCCTTGCTTCAAGACCCGAGTACTTGTTCGGAGCCTCTCCAGAAAGGGCACGCATAAACAGCGACAATCTCTACATACTTGCAAACCACGTCAAGTGCAGCGCCTTTGAGCTTCCCTTTCACCAAGGAGAAAAATTTGGAAACAAAGATATTTCAGAGATACTGGAATACCTTAGGCAAAAAGGAACGCTGCATAAATCGGAGGAAAAGTTCTTCTGGCAAGAGGACTCCTTCCCCGCTGAATCACTCTCATTGAGGAGCGCCACAAGCGAGAACTTTGTGATCATAGATATCACCGAGACCGCAAAACCCGTCGTGATAGGTGAGGTAGACCGTCCCAGCGCGCCTATGCTAATTCATCCCGAGGCCATATACTTTCATGGAGGCAAAACGTACCAAGTCATGAAGTTGGACTATGACGGCATGAGATGCTACGTGAAACAGGTGGAAGTAGATTATTACACCGACGCTGATATGGCCGTCAGATTCCAAACCATAGACACACTAGAACAACAAGGCCATTGGGGATTGGGAGAGATACTGATGGCAAGCAGACCTACCATATACAAAAAAATAAAACTCCACACCCATGAGAATTTAGGGTATGGTCACATTCACTTGCCAGAGGAGCAAATGCATACAACAGCTTGCTGGCTCAAAGTACCTACAGGCGTCGTGTGGGAGGGATGGGACGAGAACCGGCAGAGCTCGGCATTAACAGGACTTTCTAACCTCCTTCGCAGCACGGCACCCCTCTTTCTGATGTGTGCACGACATGACATTATAATCCACGGCCTCGTAAAGGATCCCTTCCTTGAAAGCCCGGCAGTATATATAGCCGACAACTACCCTGGTGGTATTGGATTGGCAGAGGGAGCCTTTGAACTAAAAAGCAAGCTACTAACCTCCGCGAGAGAGGCTCTTTCAAGCTGCAAATGCGAAAGGGGATGCCCTGCGTGCATCGGCCCCCTAGGGGCCCAAATCAACGCAAAAAAGGACACGGCCTTTTTGCTGGATACCATTCTTGCCAATGACTAGCCCTACCGAGGTGAAAGAGACAGAAACATGGACCGCTTGAGCAGACTGGAAAGGCTACTGGGGCCGCTGCCTTCAAGGCAAGAATCAAAGGAAACAAACAACGACATAAAGGGCCTTCCAGAGGGAGGGAAATGGGTACACGAAGGCGTGTACGTAATAAATAAGGCCTTTCCCCTACCTTATAAGCACGGATGCATTCTTCTGGATGGCGTAGGTCATTCAGCCCTGGTTTTGGAGCCATGGGGTTCCAAGGGAACGCCAGTATTCTTGGACCTGGAGACTACAGGGCTCGCCGGAGGGAGTGGTACATACGCATTCTTGGCCGGCTTGGCCTACGTTTCAGATTCAACCTTGGTTGCAAAACAGATATTTCTAGCTACCCCCTCATCGGAGGAACTATGGCTCCAAGTTCTTTTCGAGAGCTTCCCGGAACGAGATGTCTCCCTAGTAACTTACAACGGCAAATCTTTCGATTGGCCCATGATCCAGACTAGAACCATATTGAATCGAAAGAAAGTCCCTATTAGCCTGCTAGGGCACCTGGACCTGCTTCAGCTGGTCCGCTATCTCTGGAAAGAAAAGCTGGAAAACTGCAGATTATCGACGGTCGAATCAGAGCTTCTCGAAGTCCAAAGAACCGTAGCAGACGTGCCAGGATGGTTGGTGCCTAAATACTATGCCGATTTCCTCAAAACAGGAAACGCCCTCCCACTGCAGGGCGTTTTCTATCACAACCTCATGGACATTCTTTCCTTGATAGCTTTGAAGCTGAAGGTATCGAAGATAGTAAGCGGCTCAGACACGGAGGATCCGGAAGCCACATTGAAGGCAGGTGACCTGTGGGCAGCAAGGAAGAGATTGCAAGAGGCAGAGAAATTGTGGGGTTTCATAGCTGCCTGCAATTCCCATTTGAGTTTCGAGGCAAAACTCAGGCTGGCCTACTGGGAGAAAAAGCGAGGAAACTACGACGTGGCGGCGCGGCTATTCGAGGAATGTACTATCACCTTGAAGGGGCCAACCCTTATAAATGTATTGATAGAACTAGCAAAGATAAACGAACACCATCTAAAGAACATACCTAGGGCCATTCAATTTACAAGGCACGCCTTGGCCGTCCTAGATAAAGCACGTCCATTCTACGATAACTGGACGTGGAAGAAGTTAAGAAACCCCATACTCCATAGACTCGAGAGGTTGATACGAAAATCAAACATAAAAAGAGCATAATTTAAAGTATTATTAGTAATTCAGCCAATTATTGATATACTAAAGGCTATAAAGGAAATAAGGAGGTCTTAATATGCCTGTACCAGAGCACATATTCAGGGAATACGACATAAGGGGGTTAGCCGACGAAGAATTGAACAGCGAGAACGTCCAAGCCATAGCCCTTGCCTTTGGCACCCTCTTAAAAAGGAAAGGAATTGGGCGAATATGCCTGGGAGGAGACGTCAGGCCTTCCACCGAAAGGATCAGAAAGGACGTAATAGAAGGAATAACCCTTGCAGGTATAGACGTTACGGACGTGGGAGTGGTAACGACCCCCATGCTCTATTGGAGCCTTTACCATTACGGTGTGAACGGTGGCATAATGATAACTGGCAGTCACAACCCTCCAGAGTTCAACGGCCTCAAGCTTGCAGTGGGCAAGACCACCCTTTATGGAAGACAGATCAAGGAAATTTACGACATGATCTCTAAAAACGACCTTGAGAAAGGAACCAAAAAGGGCTCTGTATTCTCTGAATCAATCAACGAACCTTACATCAACATGCTCCTTTCAAAAATAACCCTAGGGCCTAAGAAACTCAAGGTCGTCACGGACTCAGGAAACGGTACAGCCGGTCCCATCATAAACGAATATTTGAAAAGATCAGGATGCGAAGTCGTTCCACTCTTCGCAGAACCTGACGGCCGATTCCCTAACCACCACCCCGACCCAACTAAGAGAGAGAACCTCGGAACCCTTATAGACACAGTGATAAAGGAAAAAGCTGACGTGGGGCTAGGCTTCGACGGAGATGCTGACCGTATCGGAGTTGTGGATGACCAAGGGAACATAGTGTGGGGAGATATTCTAATGATCCTCTTCTGGCGGGAAATACTTCCCAAACATCCAGGAGCAAAAGCTATAGTGGAAATAAAAAGCTCCCAGGCATTGGTGGACGAAATAGAACGATTGGGTGGGGAGGTAGTATGGTGGAAATCAGGCCACTCGCTCATTAAGGCCAAGATGAAGGAACTAAACGCCCTCTTCTCCGGAGAAGTTTCAGGGCACATGTTCTTTGCCGATGAATATTATGGCTTTGATGATTCCTTTTACGCAGCGGGAAGACTGCTGAGGATCCTATCCAACTCGGATAAAAGCCTCTCGGAAATGCTCTCAGACGTGCCGAAATATTACAGCACCGCTGAAACTCGCATCCCCTGCAGTGATGAAGAAAAGTTTCAAGTTATCGAAAAAATAAAGGAAAGCGCCCTCAAAGATTACGACGCTATAACTATAGATGGAGTAAGAATCCTATATCCAAGGGGTTGGGGATTGGTAAGGGCTTCCAACACCCAGCCAGTTTTGGTCGCCAGAGCGGAAGGAAAGACAGAAAAAGACCTTGAGGAATATTGCAATGACCTCAAGAAACGGATCCTTGAGGCTGGCGTGGATGACTTCCAGTGGGAATACTGATGAATTAATATCTAAAGGGGCAGGCTACTTTCCTGCCCCTTTAGATATGAACCACTCAATAGTTTTTTCCAATCCCTCACGCAAACTGTACTCAGGATCGTAGCCAAGCAACTCTTTTGCCTTACTTATATCTGCTTTTGAAAATCGCACGTCCCCTTTCCTGAAGGGCGCAAAGTCCCCTTCTGGGGGATTTGTTCCAGTTTTTCTTTGATAGAGATCCCTTATGGTATCCAAAAGCTCCAACAGGGTAACACTTCTTCCTGTACCTATGTTGAAGACCTCATGTCCCTGCGCTCCAAGGAGTGCAGCCCTTATGTTCGCCTGGACTACGTCCTTGACGTATACGAAATCCCTAGTGTTTTTTCCATCTCCGTATATTATAGGTTCGTTGCCACTAGCGATTCGACTCAACCAAATAGTTATAACTCCCGAATAAGGGCTTCCAGGATCCTGTCTTGGGCCGTACACGTTCATGTACCTAAGTCCCACGACGTTTAAATCCTCGGACAAAACCTGAGCATAAAGCTCATCCGTCATCTTGGATACAGCATATGGGGACTTGGGATTCAGCAGGGATGACTCCTTGAGGGCATTCTCTCCTCCATCTCCATATACTGCTGCAGATGAAGCATATACCAAGGACTTTACGCCTGATGCCTTGGCAGCCAGAAGAACGTTGAGGAACCCATCGACGTTGCACTGATTATTGAGCAGAGGGTCATCAAACGACCTTGGGACCGAAACCAGTGCCGCCTGGTGTAAAACCATATCTACCCCCTTGCATAAGGCAAGGCAGTCATCGTAGTTTCTTATATCTCCTTCCATGAATTTGAACCTTTGGCGTTGGGCGTCTGTAAGTTTACTGGTAGCTTCCTCTAGGTTTTTTACGCGTCCGCTCAAGAAGTTGTCCATGGCGACCACTTCCTGATCCATCATGAGCAGACTCTCCACGAGGTGAGAGCCCACAAAACCGGCTGCTCCAGTCACGGCCCACCGATAACGCTTGGAAGTCATCTCCTTAAAGATTTCTGTCATCCCCGTTCTCTCCTCATCGATTTTTCACTAAAAAGGGCAGCTGGGAAATTTTCCCGCTGCCCTAAATGATACATGGGTAAACTTTTTTCTACAACGTCTCCTGCGCTGTCCTCGCTATGATCTCCTCCTGCAATTCCTTTCCAAGATCGCAGAAGTAATCGCTGTAACCCGCCACGCGAACTATGAGATCCCTGTATTTTTCAGGGTGCTTTTGAGCATCTCTGAGGGTAGCTTCGTCGACCACGTTGAACTGGATGTGATGCGCATCGTACCTGAAGTACGTCCTTATGAGGTTGGCAAGCTTTTCTATACCTTCCTCCCCCTCAAGTACCTTGGGCATAAACTTCATGTTCAATAGGGTTCCACCGGTCTTTATATGATCCATCTTTCCAGCGGACTTTATGACCGCAGTCGGACCGTTTCTATCGGCGCCTTGCACAGGAGAAATGCCTTCGGATAGGGGCATCCTGGCCTTCCTTCCATCCGGGGAAGCTCCCATCACTGAACCGAAATAAATGTGACAGGTGGTAGGCAACATGTCCACGTGATATTCGCCACCCTTGGTGTTCTTTCTACCTTCAATTTCGTTAAAGAGGGTCTCAAAGACCTCCTTCATGATGTTGTCAGCGTAGTCGTCGTCATTGCCGTACCGGGGGGTCTTGTTCATGAAGGTAAGGCGCATAGATTCATAGCCCTCGAAGTCTTTCTTGAGGGCATCCAGGACCTCGTCCATAGAATATCTCTTTTCCTCGAAGACGTGTTTCTTTAAAGCTGAGAGGCTGTCAGTTATGGTCCCTATGCCCACACATTGGATGTAATTGGTATTGTACCTGGGACCTCCATCATTGTAGTCCTTGCCTTTCTTTATGCAGTCGTCTATCAACACTGACAAAAACACCGCTGGTGCGTATTCTGCGTACATGCGCTCTATGAACTGGTTACCTCTCATCTTTATGTCCACGAAGTGGTGGAGCTGCTTCTTGAATGCTTCAAAGAGCTCTTCGTAGGTCTGGAAATTCCTGGGATCACCGGTCTCTAAGCCTATTTTTTTACCAGTCATGGGATCCACACCGTTGTTGAGGGTTATCTCCAAAATCTTGGGAACGTTTAGGTAGCCCGTAAGTATGTAGGCTTCCTTTCCAAAGGCGCCCGTCTCAACGCATCCGCTGGTGCCGCCCTCACGGGCATCCTCCAAGGTCTTACCTACCCTTATCATCTCCGCTATCACAGCATCAGCGTTGAATATGGAAGGATATCCATATCCCTTCCTTATGACGCGGCAGGCCGCCTTTAGGAAACGATCAGGCGTCTTTCTGCTAAGCTGGACATTGGCTTGAGGTTGCAGCAAGTGGATCTCATCCATTATCTCCAGCATCATGTAGGAAATTTCGTTGACGCTGTCTGAACCGTCTGGCAACAACCCGCCGAGGTTTATGTTGGTGAAATCGTTATAGGTTCCACTCTCAGCAGCCGTGACACCTACCTTAGGAGGCGCAGGATGGTTGTTGAATTTGATCCAGAAAGCAGAGAGGAGTTCCTTGGCCCAATCTCTGGTTATCTTGCCCTCCTCCAGGTCCTTTTTGTAGAAGGGATAGAAATACCTGTCGAGGTGCCCAGGGTTCATAGCATCCCAACCATTGAGTTCCGTAATAGTGCCGAGGTGCATGAACCAATACATCTGGAGAGCCTCCCAGAAATCTCTGGGAGCGTAGCGTGGAACCCATCTGCAATTTGCGGCTATACGTTCCAGTTCCGCCTTTCGCTTTGGGTCTTTTTCTTCTTTCGCCATCTTTTCGGCTAAATCAGCATGGCGTTCGGCAAACAAGATGACTGCGTCACAAGCTATGCGCATGCCCTTGAGCTGTTCTCTCTTCTTAGTGGCCTCCGGGTCGTTCAGGAAGTCCAAGGAGGCTATGGACTCGTCTATTTCCTTCTTGAAGTCCTCAAGCCCCTTCTTGTAAAACTTTCCGTCCAAAGTGGTGTGCCCAGGAGCCCTCTGTTCCATGAACTCGGTAAAGATACCTGCCGCGTAGGCATCTTTCCACTCATCGTCAAGCTGCTCAAAAATGCGGTCTCTCATGGAACGACCTTTCCAGAAGGGGATAACCTTTTCCTTGTAAACCCTCTTGCACTCTTCTGAGACCTTATAAGGGTTTTTCTCCCTAGTGTCCAAGATCTCCAGGTCCTCCAGAGTGTGGCATGTAAGCTCCGGATAAGTAGATACACACTTGGGCTTAGGTCCCCTTTCTCCTACTATCAGTTCGTCCTTGCCTATGTAAATGGTCTTTTTCGCACATAGCTCCTTAAACGCCAGGGCCCTCATCACTGGTACCGAGTATTTACCTATGTTCTCCCTGTAAAAATCGGTTATTATCTCGGCTCTTTCGTAATCCAAAGTAACAGGTGTTTCGTAGCTTTCTTCTCTGAGCCTTTTGATGCGCTCGTTCATTTCCTTACCCTCCAATCTTGACCTCAAGGTTTTTGGCCTCAAAGATACGGGAAAAACCTTCCATTTCCTCTTTCGTTGGGGATTTCAAATCCCTCAAAAGGTAACTCATTCCCAACCTCTCGTATTTGTGGTTCGCTGTACCGTGATACGGAAGGAGACTTACATTCTCTACCCCCCTGAGAGTGCTTATAAATCTCGACATGGCCTCAAGCTCCTCGGGGTTGGCGTTTACCCCCGGAATCACCGGTATCCTTATCCAGATCGAAGCTCCCCCTTCCGACAAAGCTTGTAGGTTATAAAGTATCAACTGGTTGGAAACGCCTGTGTAGAACTGGTGCTTTTCTTCATCCATGAGTTTTAGGTCATACAGAAAAAGGTTGACGTACGGCGCTATCCTCGTGATCACTTCAGTTGGAGCATATCCCGAGGTATCTACTGCGGTGTGGATATCTTTCCTTCTGCATTCCATTAGCAGTTCCTCGAGAAAATCCGGCTGCGAAAGAGGCTCTCCCCCGGAAAAGGTCACCCCTCCCCTGGATTCATCGAAAAACAGCACGTCCTTTTCTATCTCTTCCATGACCCATTGGGTAGTGACCTTTTTCCCTACGAGCTCTCTCGCCTCCGCCGGGCAAACCTCGACACAAACACCACAGTTGGTGCAAAGATTCGGATCCGCGACAAAACCCCTTTGAGTCAGACGAATTGCTTGATTAGGGCAAGCGCTCTCACACGCGCCACACCCTATGCACCGCTCAGGTCGGTAAAGTACCACAGGTTCAAAAGCCTGGCTCTCGGGATTGTGACACCACCAACACCGCAGGGGACACCCCTTCAAAAAAACCGTATCCCTTATGCCTGGTCCATCGTGTATTGAATATCTTTTGATGTCAAAAACTATTCCTTTTTTCAAATCATATACCCCTTTACTTAACACCTTGGTTTTCCGCCGCCTCTGCTTCCGCATAATACATATGTATGTATTTTTCCTGAACAGCAAAGGACCAATGGACGTCTCTCATGTATTCTGCTGCTCCCTTGGCATCTCCGTCTTCAATCAGCTTTATAAATGCATCATGCTCCTCCGTAGAGCGCATCTCCCATTCCTTTACGAAACCTTTTCTTCTCGGAAAGTCATAGAGCCTGCTCTTCAACGTCATTACGGTCTTGATCAATGTTTCGTTGTCTGACAAGTCAAGGTAAACGTTGTGAAAAGCTATGTTGTGTTCGTAGAAGGTGTCGAAGTCATCTCTCTCTAGAGCTTCGCGCATGAGCCTATTTTCCTCTCTAAGCTTTCGCACGTTCTCATCGGAGCGTAATTTTTCAAAATTACAAAGGACCACCGAGGCCTCTAGGGCACCTATTATTTCGTAAGCATGCCTGATGTCCTTCTTGGTCAAGGGATTGACCATAATGCCCCTTCTGGGGTAAAAGACGACAAACCCTTCCAGCTCAAGCTGAATAAGAGCCTCTCTCAAAGGGGTCTTGCTTATGCCAAGCCTGGCGCTCAGTTCGTTCAAATTTAAAAACGCTCCAGGCTTGAGCTCCCCAGCATTAAGTTTTCTTCTAAGATAGTCGTAAACTTGCTCCCTCAACGATTTGGTCATAATCTGCTCTTTGTGCAACATATCTATTCATCCCACCCATCTAGTATCTAATATATCAGATATTTTGTTTTAGTCAAACGGCATTGAGCGTTGTTTCCATAATATTTTAACAAATCGCCATCGCCAAATCTTCTACTCACGTTGAGAAATTGAAGAAACTATAACGCTTCCTCCCAAGTTATTCTTCCATAGGACGTTTATGGAAGACACTGAAGTACTTAGCAACCTTCCGGGCATAGGGTGGGTCTTGCCATTTTTTCTTGACCGCTGTCCTTGAAAAGGCTCCACAAAAAAGGCACAGCCAATATGCATGAACCGAAGATGTCACAAGTCCTATCACCAAAAACAAAAAACACAAGGCAGCGAAAAGATTTCTATAGAACAACTTCACACCTCCTAGGCTCTACCATGGAGTCCCCAAAATCACGTGGGGCAAGAACAAAACAAGTTTTGGGAAATAGCTCGTAAAAAGAAGAACTGGCCCCCAACACAAAAACATAAAATAAAGGGCAGGCCTCATCATCTCATCTATTGGAGTGTTGTTGAGCCTACCTGCTAGGTAAAGCACCGGCGCAGCCGGAGGGGTAATGCAGCCCAGTCCAGTGTTGACTCCCACTATGGCTGCGTAGTGTATAGGGCTGAACCCTAGCTCCATAATTATGGGCATCAGTATTGGAGTCGTTAACACCACCACACTTATGTCATCCATAAGCATGCCCATTATCACCAAGAATATATTGATCATGAAAAGTATCACCCAGCGGTTCTCCGAAACCGATTTAAAGAGGACCAGCAACCTGGAGGGCAAATCCTCCAACAAGTAGAGACGGCTCAGCATGGAAACGGAAAACAGCATCGCCATGATTACGCCCGTCGTGACCGCCGACTCAACGACAGGAGCCCACAGCCCCCGCCAGTCGAACCCCTTGTAAACGAACATACCCACGGGAATGGCATAGAGCACCGCTACTGCAGAAGCCTCGGTAACCGTCATTATGCCTCCGTATATACCGCCAAGGACTATTATGGGGAGCATAAGAGCTGGAAGGGCAACCTTACCTCTTTCCTTTAGGAGCCGCCATTTTTCGGCATTGGACCTTTTATGAGCCACCAAAACCTCTTTATTGTCCCTTAGAAGCCATATATTGACCAAGCTTATCAAGGTTATGGTCAAAATCCCAGGAATAACAGTGGACAGGAAGCAGGCCAAAACAGGCTGCCCACTTATCCAAGCAAAAATTATCAATGTTGCATTGGGGGGTATCAAAAGACCTAAAAGAGAGGCATTGGCCATAAGAGCCGCAGAATGTCCCCTGGGATACCCTTCGGCCTTCAACCTGGGAAACATTATGGTTCCGATACATGAAAGGGTAGCACAGGCTGCGCCCGAAATGGAGCCAAAGACCGCGCAGGAAATGGTCCCTACCACTCCTAGGCCGCCCTTTATATGCCCCACGAATACATCCACCAAATCTACTAGTTTTTCCCCTATTTTGCCCCTCTCCATGATACCACCGGCCATTATGAACAAAGCTATGGCTATCAGGGGAACAGAATTTATCTTGCTGAACGCGTACGGCAAAAGCTGCGTCGCCTGATATCCAGAACCATCAGGCCCACCAAAGAATATGAGCCACGCTGAGGAGGCCATGAAGCTAACAGGAACAGGAACGCCCAACATAAGACAAAAAAGGAGTATGACTATGGCAACATAAATCATTTTGATCCTCCTAAAAACAGTTCTTTGGCACTTTTAAAAAGATACACAGAAAAGTAATAAAGCATAAAAACCAGCCCCAAGAAGACAGCAAGGTAGGACCACCACATAGGTATCCGCCATATGGTAGTCATAGGAATTGCAACACCAGTCCCCAAGGGGCCCCTAAAACCGAACATGAAAAAGTCGTAACCATACCAGACAAACAGGGCAGTAACGCCTACGGTTATCAAATCCTTCAGAAAGACCAAAAATCTTTTTAATGTCCCATTGGGTACGTAAGATTGAACCAAGTCAGCGGAAACGTGAGTCCCGTTGAAAGCCCCTATGGCTGCCCCCGAAAAATAAAGCCAAAAGGCCAAAAGCTTGACCCACTCCTCGTAGCCATAAAGGTCTCCCTTTAAGATATATCGAGTAAACGTGGCAAGGGATATCAATATGGTCAACAATATGGACATGCTGAAGGTGACCAAAGAGAAGGAATTCACTACTATCTTGTCGAAAATGTTGCTTGGCTGTTTGAAACCGACCCTATCTTCGGTCTCCACCACAGCTGCATTCTGTTTTTCTATCAAAATCAACACTCCCCTATTGCTTTTTGTACAAACCCCAAATAGGGGCCAGAATAACTCTGACCCCTTAAGCACACTTATAGGCAATTATTTAATCTTTAGGAGCGAGCTCCTTTATAAATTCGTCGATTAGCTCTGGAGTCATCTTGTCTTTTAACTTAGGCCAAGTGCTGGCGCAAGCCTTTGCTATGGGAACGAGTTCTTCCGGACTATAAGTATGAACCTCGATACCTTGGTCTCTCATTAGCTGCATATATTTTTCGTCGTTGGCCTTCGCTTCCTCAATACTCTTGGCGCTAGCATGGGCGACGGCCTCAGCAATAATCTTCTGGTCTTCTGGGCTCAATTTAGCCCAGGTCTTCATGCTCACCATGTAATTCAAACACTCCAGCGAGTAGTTGGTCATATACCAGTGCTTCAAAACGTCCCTCAACATCGTATAAGCAGCAGCAACGGAGAAGCCGTTGACGCCCTCGCAGACTCCAGTCTGAAGAGACTGATAGACGTCGGACCAAGGTATGGTGACCGTTCTGTATCCCATGGCCTCAGCAGCAAGTTTGTACACGTCCATATTGGGGACTCGGATGAGAACACCTTTGTCCACGTTTGGATTAAGAGGTTCGTTGGCAGGTTTCACGGTACCAGTACCGATCATTCCTTCGATGAAGAATCCCAAAAGCTTGACGCCCAACCTCTGGTTCAACTCGTCCATCTTATTAAAAAGCCAAGTGTTGGGAGCGAATATCCGCTTGACGTCATCATAACCTTTTACGAAGCCGTTGATGTAAACCAACTCAAGTCTGGGGTCAAACTGACTGGGGACCGACGTACAGGACATATCTATGGTTCCGCGAATCATTTCCTCATAGACCAGTTCATAGTCACCCAACTGACTAGCGGGATAAACTTTAATCTCAATACGTCCGTTGGACTTTTCTGCCACTTCCTTCGCTATCTCGTTCATCAACATCGTCGCAGGGTGATCTGAGGGGGATTGACCAGCGAATTTCAGGGTAATCTCAGGAGCTGCAAAAGCCGCACCTGCCATTAATGTGAAGACTACAACAAAACCTACCACTATGCTTAAATACATTTTACCTTTGCTCACCTGTCTTCAACTCCTTTCGTCTCAAACAGCACAAAATCTCACTTTTCCATTTGCCGACGGAAACACTATATAGCCTCTCGCTCTCTCAACACCTCCTTTTCTTCTCCAATTTAATCAAAGCTATTAAACCAAATACTAAAACGTGATATATTAGATGCTAGATATAGGACATTTCATATCCTATATTTTACACTCAGATTTTGTCAAGACATTGCGGCGAAATAATATCTCAAGTTTAATTCTTTAAAATAAAGCTTTATACTATGAGCAAAAGGGAGAGATGGGTAAAGATGAAGCAGGTAAGCATCCTGAATAATGTAATAGGACCGGTAATGAGAGGGCCATCGAGCTCTCATACGGCAGGTCCCTGGAGAATTGGCAAGTTGGCGGTTGATTTGCTAGGGGATAAACCAAAGAGCGCTACTTTTTTTATAGACCCCAAAAGCTCTCTTGCTGTCTGCTACCACGACCAGGGAAGCGACCTAGCGTTGGTTTCAGGAATCCTAGGCAAAGATTTAACCAATCCCGACTTTTTTAATGCTCTAAAACTGGCTCCAAAGGAAGGCCTTACCGTCTCTTTTAAGCTGGAAAGCTTCCCGGAGGCCGACCACCCAAACAGCATTTTTGTGATTCTGGAGGGTCATGGCGGTTCCATGGTCAGGATGCACGCCAAATCTATCGGAGGTGGCTCTATTGAGATAACATCGGTGGATGATCTTCCCGTATTGATTAAAGGAGACAGCCATGAGGTACTGGTTGAAATGGCACCAAATTCATCGGGCACAGATGCATCGACTATACTCAGCAAGTGGGCACAAAAACTAAAGAACATAAAAAAACAAGATAAAAGTGCGCTGCACGGTTCTTCTCCATCAGCTCCTCCAAAGGAGCTCTTAGAGGAACTTAAAGGTTCTCCCGAAGTAGAAAGATTAAGGTACGCAAGACCCGTAATGTTCCCCATAGCTGGCAAGGAAATGTTCAAGGACCTTAAAACCCTGCTGGATTTAGCGAATGAAAACAACTGGACATTGGGAGATGCAGCTTTGTTTTATGAACATAACATTTTACAGATTTCTATAGACACATTGAACGAGGAAATGAAAAAACGCCTCCACATAATGCTAAATGCCGTCAAAGAAGGGCTAAATCCCGAAAAAATATCTATGAGACTCCTGAAACCTACCGCTCAGAAAATAATGACAGCAATAGAATCGGACGGGGTGTTTCTTGGAGGCACTCACCTAAAGGCCGCATCAAGAGCTATGGCAGCCATGCATGTGAGCAGCTCAGGAGGAGTAGTATGTGCAGCACCAACTGGTGGCTCCGCCGGCCTTATCCCTGGTGTCATGGCTACTTTGATGGAGGACATGGGCCTATCGGAGGACGATGCGGTGCGATCCCTGTGGGCCGCTGGTGCCGTTGGCCTACTCCTCGATCAGAGAAGCACCTTCGCCGCTGAGGTAGCAGGATGCCAAGTAGAAATAGGAGCAGCGGGCGCCATGGCTGCGGCCGCTGTAGTAGAAGCAGCAAAAGGCAGCGCAGGCCAAGCTTGCGATGCAGCGGCCATCCTTTTTCAAAACGTCATGGGATCGGTGTGCGACCTGATTCAAGGAATCGTTGAAATCCCCTGCCACACAAGAAACGCAGCCTTGGCTTCCCAAGCTTTTTTGTGCGCTGATTTGATTTTAGGGGGATATCAAAATCCCGTGCCGCTAGATGAAACCATAGATGCAGTAGACAGCGTGGGAAGGATGCTGCCAGAGGAACTGCGCTGCACATCAAGAGGCGGCATCGCTATTTGCCCCTCCGCTTTAGCCTTACCTCGCCTGGATCTGCAAAAACAATAAATTCCTATAGATAAAGGAGGTAACCATCATGCTTCTCATAAGTGGAGATATGATAAGAAAAGTCTACACCATGAAGGAAGCCATTGAGGCCACTAAAAAAGCCTTCATGCTCTTCTCGGAGGGGCTGACCGACGTTCCTTTGAGGACTCACCTGGCAGTAGAAGAGCACAACGGAAGAGTCCTTTTCATGCCCGCCTACGTAAAAGGGGATTTCGACGCCGTTGGAATGAAGGTGGTCTCCGTCTATTTCGACAATCCATCCAAGGGGCTTCCGGCCATACCTTCCATGGTTGTTCTGGTTGATTCCTCAACGGGGATACCCAAGGCCATCTTGAACGGAACGGTCCTCACGCAGATGCGAACAGGGGCCGCGAGTGGGGCAGCTACCGACCTCTTGGCACGAAAGGACGCAAAGATAGGAGCAATATTTGGAGCAGGAGGTCAGGCCCCCTCACAAATAGAGGCGATGATAACCGTAAGGCCCCTTGAGGAAGTTAGGATATACGATCCAAACAAATCAAGAGCTCTTGATTTGATAGACAGAATAGCCTCCACTTTCCCCTTCAACCAGGTCCGTCTCGTGGCAACCGCCTCTCCCGAAGAGACCGTAAAAGACGCAGACGTAATAACAACTGTCACCACCGCAAGGGGTCCGGTCTTCAGCGCCAAAGATATAAAGAAGGGAGTCCACATAAACGCTGTAGGGTCCTATACCCCCGATATGCAGGAACTTGATCCAGCTATCTTCAGCAAATGCGACAAACTGTTTTTAGACTCCAAGGATGCCGTACTGGAAGAGTCAGGAGATTTGATAAAACCTTTAAACGAGGGATTGCTCTCGGAAACGCAAATAAGCGGAGAGATAGGAGAGATCGTAGCGGGCAAAAAACAAGCCAGAGAAAGCGAAGAAGAGACAACCATATTCAAGACAGTTGGAATAGCTGTCCAGGACGTGGTGGTGGGAGAAGAAATCTACCAAAAGGCAATACAAGCAGGCATAGGAACTAGCTTTGAACTGTAAAAAGAGGGGAGGCCTTGCCTCCCCTCTTTTTACACACACTTATATGCACGCCGGCTCGAAGAAGAGCTCTCCCTCCTCGAAACGGGTGAACCTGAAAACCGACACATCTATAAAGGGCTCCTGGCCCATTACGATCTCAGACATTATCCTTCCTATCGAAGGAGCGAACTGGAGACCATGGCCACTCCATCCACAATCAAGGTAGAATCCCTCTACGGGAGTGGCTCCCACTATTGCCTGTTGGTCAGGAGTTATATCGTATGGGCCCGTCCACTGTCGAACTACCCTCACCTCTGACAGACACGGCATCTTGGCCAGAACTCTACGGGACACCTCAAGCAAAAACTCCCATGACGACTCGAAACTGGTGTCCTTTTTTTCGTTAGGATTACCCCAACCAAGCATGAAGGTGCCATTAGGACACTGCTTGAAGTAACTGCCATCGTCAAGACACAAGGTCATAGGGTGCTTCATTCTCTCTATGGGTTCTGTTATCAATATTTGGTGTCTTTCCGGCACAATGGGAACATCAAGGCCCACCCATTTAGCCACCTCCACGCTCCAAGGCCCCGCAGCACATACAATGGAACCCACATCCCAGTCTCCCTTCGTGGTTTTTATACCTGTGACCTTGTTCTCTTTAACTTCAATCCCCGTAACCAAAGTTTGAGTCTGTATCACCGCGCCAAGTCTCTTGGCGGCATCAGCGTAGGCAAACGTGAGAGTGTGGGGGTTTATGTGTCCGTCTTTCTCGTTCCAGCTTGCCCCCAACATTCCCTCTGTGTTCAATCCTGGAGCAACCTCTTTAATCTCTTCAGGCGTAAGAATTTTGGAGTTTATACCCAAGGAGTTCTGAAGGGCAACGTTCTTTCTAAGCTGCTCGAGCTGGGATTCACTGTAAGCGATCCACAAATATCCTGATGGATCGTACTCCAAATCGGCCTCGTACTCCAACTCTTCCTGGAGGACCGGAAACTTCTCCAAATTATATAAAGCCAACCTGCAATTTACTTCCGTTCCAAACTGCTGTCTTATGCCGGCAGCACTTCTGCCGCTCCCTCCCGAAGACAAGTAATCCCGCTCGAAAAGCACGACTTTCAAACCCTCTTTTGCAAGGTGCCATGCCACAGAACAACCGTGAACTCCCCCTCCTATTATCGCCACATCCGCCGTCTGTCTAGCCATTTCGTACCCCCCCCCGCACATAGACAAAAATTTCAAACATGTATATATTTGTATTTGTGTGTTATTGCTTTATTTTATAACCTTATAAAACTAACTTCAATACAAATTTTCAAATATTGTGTATATTTTGAACTAAAATAACAAACATGAAACCATACAAGGAGGGGTTTAAATGGAAATAACCAGGGCCACAGCAGTAGTAGACAGCCATACTGGAGGGGAACCCACTAGAATAATTATCGGAGGTGGTCCTTGGCTTAAGGGAAAGACCATGCAAGAGCGGTGGAAGTACTTAAATACCCACCTCAAAGACTTCCGGGACTTCGTAATGCACGAACCCCGAGGACACTCGGACATGTTTGGTGCCTTTCTAACACCACCAGAACGGGAGGATTCTCACTACGGCGTGCTCTTCATGGATTCAGGAGAAGGTGTGGCCATGTGCGGTCATGGATCCATAGGAACCGCTTACACGCTGGTAGAACTTGGAATGGTACCCCGAACCGAGCCTGTGACAAAAGTGGTGTTAGACACCCCTGCAGGCCAGATAACCTTGGACGTAGAGTACCAGGATGGAAAAGTAGGAGAAGTAACTTTGGCTAACGTTCCAGCCTTCGTATATGCCACCGATGTGGAAATTCCTTTGCCATCCCTCGGAGGCAAAAAGGTCCGCCTTGACATTTCTTACGGCGGGAACTTCTTCGCTATAGTCAAAGCGGAGGATCTGGGCTTTTCATTGGAAAGGGAGGAAGCCCCCGAACTTTTGCGCATCGGGCAGGAAATTCTCCAAGTCATAAACGAGCAATACCCGGTAGCGCACCCCACGGAACCCCATATAAACTACGTAGGGCTTGTTGAGTTCTCTTTGGAGAGAGATGGTGCTCCAACCAAAAACTGTGTGGTCTTCGGAGAAAGCAATGTGGATCGTTCTCCCTGCGGAACAGGCACCTGCGCGAAAATGGCCCTCCTTGCCTCAAAAGGCAAATTAGCACCTGGCGAAGTTTTCCTCCACGAAAGCATCATAGGGAGCGTATTCAAAGGATATTACAAACCTGGCCCCAAAATAGGAGAGTTTCAGACCATATATCCCTTCATAAAAGGGCGGGCGAGCATCACCGGATTCAACTTCCTAGTCAAACAAAAAGACGATGAAGTAGGTAATGGCTTCTTGCTGCCCAGATAACATTCCTTTTCATGTAGGTTTGCGTCCTGCAGGGCGCAAACCTACATGAAGCTCTTCAAGGAAGGACCACATCTCCGTATATGTTCACTCTCTCCCTGGACTTTCCCACACAGAACCTCCTCATGTTTATACCGTTAGGAAGAATCTTCATGGCCAAAACTGAGTCCTTGGGGCTTCGAACGTCCATCACAAGGTTTTCACCCAACCTAAGGGGTACCAAAAGCACCCCCCTACCCACCCATAGTCTGTCTTCGTTCTCACTCTTGATCGTGAAGATCTCTCCTTTTATTGGCTTCAATCTCTTGCCAGTTTCTTTATCGTAGAGCGTCAACTCTTCTACGCTATCGCAAAAAACAGCTACAAATCCATAATCCCCGAAGCCATCCAAAAAAGCCTGTATTATCTTTAGAATTTTTATTTGGGCATTGCTCAATTGTTCCAGAGAGGAGGGAACTTGCCCCGCTCCTCCAGCATCTTTCAACAGCTCTTCAGCGTACAACCCGCCCACAGTGGCAAGGAAGCTCTCCTTGAACGACCGTAATGACCTTATAATCTCCAAATCCGAGATCTCTTCAAAGGGCTTCCCCTCCGCTGCAGCGGCTAAAGTTTTCAACCTCTTCAATTTGGCCTCTGCCGAAGGCGATAATTCCTCCGGCACAGAAAACAACTCCGAAAAAGCCTTCCCCAAGAGAAAAGCCCCCTCCTCTATTTTGCCCTCTCTAAAAGCAAGCTCTATGTCATAAGATGGCTCCAACATGTATTCTCTTGGAGAAACTGCTCTGAAGAACACTAAAAGGGGAAGAAGGGAAAGCTTATCCTCTTGATCCTCCAACTGAGGATGGACAGAAACCCTTTCTTCGTAGGTGCTCATTAACTCATCATATTTGTTGTCTTCGTCCTCAAAATGAAGTGTTATGCGAAACTTGTAATTACCCCAACTCAAGGGGGTAAAACCCGGGAAAACATTGGCATCCATTTTCTCTTGCATATCCTTGGAATACATGTCCCTTTTCACCAGCACCCATTGAGAGTCCCCTTGTCTTACCAGAGTAAAATCTGTGGGGTCAAAACTCCATTCACTATTTTCAACCACAACTCCACTAGCCCTGTCCAAAAGCCCATTCAATATCCTTTCATTTTTGGGGTTTTCTGAAGGAATAGGCTCAAACTCCACAGGTTCTATCTCCAAAACCGGCTTCAATCTGTAGGACTTCAATAAGGAATCCAAATACCCCTGCCCATCCGCATTATCCTCGAGGATCAGTTTCAAAGGTACGTAGGCCCCTGGAATAGGATTTTCACTTCCAGCAATCTCCACGCGCCCAATATTGGGCTCAGCCCCAACTTTAAAAGTTTGCATGTCGTACAAATTCATTTCAGGAACCTCAACTATGACGTTTTCCTCAAAAGGAGATTTCAATTCTTCGTCATAGTTACACTTATAAAGAACTACATACTCTTTGCCATATTGGACCTCTAGGGATATACGATCCTTTACCCATGGTCCTTCAGAAGAAAGGGAGAACAAACCATTCCCGCTCGTGGCCCGCAAAGCAACCTTGCAAATGCCTTCCTTAGGCCCCTTACTTCCTCCATCTACGCTAAAATAAATCCTATTGTAAAAAGCCCTGCCTTTCGGAAGAAATTGGTTCTCAACCCTCGCCCTAAGCACCGATGGAAGCTCAAGCTTGATCTTTATTTCCTTTACTGCTTCAGTCTCCTCTTCCTCCAATAAAATGCTCACCTCATTGACGCCAGGATCATTAACTTCCAACTCTTCTGCTTTCGGCGGAGTAAAGATAATGGAACTTCTGCCTAGTGGGTCAGTAGTTATGTAAAGGGTCTCTTCATTGGCAGCAATAGCATTGGAAGACCAAACTTCTCCTATTTTGGGTTTCCTTACAGCGACTCTAGCGTTGGGAACGGGTTTATCTTTTTCTTTAACCAGAATGTTTATGATCACAAAGGTTTCACTGTTCAGATTTAAAGCTCCACTCTCACCTTCCCTCAAGCTGCAAGATATTAACAACTCCCTTTTTTCTTTTCCTTCCTTGGAAACACTACCATCGCCCACCTGCTTTGTGCTCCCTTTAAAGAAAACTTCGGAGGCTGAAACGAAGGCTTCGAAAAACTGGTCGCATATTTCCTTCCTTATCTCCTTGGGTATGGTCACTTCAGGAAAGATTATGGTTACCTTGTAGGTCCCAACAAGAGAAGATCGCCCGGGAATCGCAACGAAACAAACTTCCTTCCCATTATCGGTTCTTAAAAAAATCCCATCTTTACCGCTAGCTTCAAAAACTTCTGCACCTTCCTCAATTTGAAAACCATGGACGGAATACTCCCACTTTACACCGAAAGCCTTTCTCTCTTCGAAAGGGACTTTTTCATCTTCGCTCCTTACCTTATACGGAGCGCCGTATATCTTTGCAATGCTGCCCACAAACTCAAAGGTCTTGTCTTCTCTTCTCGGATCAACGTGTAGTTGTACCTCGGTATAAGGTTCATCCATCCAGGAATAGCTCATGACTGGAAGACGATCGAGGAAGGCTTTCAAAAAGATAGCCTTCCTTTCCTGAAGAGCTTTGGATGCTATTTTTTCCACTTCCCTTTTATGGGTCTCCAGTTTTTTTTCCACGCTCGCGTCTCCTGGCCAATTGGTATCGACAAATCTTGACAGCACCATAAGAAAAGGTAGGTCCATTTCCCTCTCGTAACGTTTGGCCGTCTCTATTATTTTTTCATTATAAGTAAAAACGTCTTCCCTCCTCTGCAACGCAACCTTCTTGTCGTAAGTGTTGGAGGGCCTAAATTGAGAGTCCTTCAGCTTAAGCATATATTCCTTCGTTCTCAAAGAACCTTTTATATCTATCCATGCCAAAGGGAATATATCCTCCATGTAGCGCTCCAAAAGAAAAACAGGCAAGCCCTCCACCGTCAGGTGGGAGGCATCGAACCACTCACCGTAGTCCCAACCGTTATATATATTTCTGGCCCAATACTCTGCAGGATTGTTTATCTGAAGAAGCATCTTTTCTTTGATCTCATCATTTAAAACATTTTTGTAATATCTACTTTTCATTGCCCTCAAAGACCACTTTACACCTATTTCGTGAATCTTCTTGAAAGGTTCAGGCCATCTGCTGGGATCCCCTCCAAAACGGCTCAAAAAAGACTTTTTTACGTCTTCAAATTGAACGGTCCTCATTTTGACCAAGCTCTCTTCAATGGGTACTTGAATCATGTTCCCAGGTTTACCCAAACCCCATGAAGGGGCCTGGGACACACAAAAAAGGTTCAGAAATACCAAGAAAAAAACTATTACCCTTATCAAGACGACCTCTCCTTTATGGCATTCCCAAGCTGCCACAGAATTATTTTCAATTATATGACATAATATAGTTTGGGAGGTGGGATTAAACATGGCGCGCAAAACCTATATGTTGATAATTTTACTTTTCGTAATTTGTCTTGGAGCCTTTTCCTTCTTCTGGTCCCGCATTGAGACCAAAGTCGAGGCTATACAGATAGTGAAGGAACATTACCTCCCAAAGGAACGCCTGGAGAGTTTCGTCTCAAGGGTAAGCAAAGAAGGAAAGTTTAAGCTCATAGGCTGGGACATAAAACCGACAGAAGAAAAACACACCTTCGTCGTCAGCTACACTCTAAACCGCCTGGATAAAGAGGGCTTCAAGACTGGGCCCGTTGAAGGATACTGGTTTGAAGTAAACACTCAAAAGGGAACATGTAAACAAATTTTCCCGGAAGGTACTTTAACTCCTTCGGAATAACCTAAGGGAGGTGGCCGTATGTACTTTTTCAAGTTTATCGCTCTCGTTTTGGGAGTCATAATGATTACTTTGGCCCCTATAATATGGACACTCAAGGAAAGATTCAGGACTTTTCTGCTTACTCACATCCTGCCGGAAGAACAGCCCTTTTGGCTGTGGGTAAGCGGAGCAATAAGCGTCCTGATCGTCGCAATAACGTGGTACATGGAAGCTACCACAAAGGTTCCTTTCTCGTGGATCATAACTATACTGGTAACTTTAGCACTGCCCAAGAGCTACTTCATGCTTTTTCAATACGAAAAGACACGCAAAAGGATACTTCCATTAATAAAAAATGATGTTCTGTTCTTTTGGGGCTACAGCATTTTTATCTATGTTCTAGGAGTGATCATTTTATCCCTAGGTATGTTTTCCCTGTAGCTTGAAAAAAGTTGAAGGGCCTATGTTAATTCGGCCCTTCAACTTGAAGCACAAGACCTATATTTTTTTATAAAGGACATAAGAACCTTACTGATCCTTCGAGTCAGCCGTTATGGCCATACTCTCCACCCATCCGTCTTCAAGGTCATCCAGTAGATTTCTTAGCTCCTCCACTCCGTCCTCCATGAAACACTCCAAGCCTGAAGTACAGTTAAGGTTGGATATTATAACTTTGGTTTCTTCTTTCATGAAATGCACCCCCCTTGTTCAATATATCCAACATAACTACTAGTCTGAATTTTCAATTTTTGTTATTATATATTTTAGCATACTAATAAGAAAGAGCAAAGAGCTGAGGAATGAAAGACTCACGGTAATATGTCAATACCCTAAAACTGGAAAATAAAATTATTGGGGCAAAAAAAGACAATAATATCCCTAGCCAATTATCATGGAAAAAATTGGCACAAAAGAGGTCAAATAAGTTTTAATAACAAAATTAACTCCTCACCGTCCCTTTGTAAATTTGGCCTTTGCTCAGCAGCGCAAAGACCAGCCTAACAAATTTGCGGGCAGTCAATACCAGCGCTCTCTTATGCTGTAGATGAGCCTATATTTCGTTCCGTCTACTTTGGTAAAGTGAAAGAGATAAT
>NZ_DAITZW010000013.1:0-41173 GCF_036847465.1 Thermovirga lienii
TTTTTTGGCCTCTTTTTCTAAAATGGCAGTATCCTTGACGTAGATTAAGCTTTTTACGTTGTTACCCAACATTTCTTCTTCTGTGTAGCCTAGGATTTTATGAATGCTTTGAGATGTCTTTATTATCCGTAGATCCTCATCAAAGACTATTATGGCGTCCGTGGAGGTCTCAAATATTTTGTCAAATAATAAACTTTTTTGGTTCATGTCTCTCATTGTTGATCGTCATCCGCCCTTTATCTAGCTAACCAGCCGCCATCCACGCATAATATGCGGTCGTTGATGTAGTCGGAGGTACATGATTCCAGGAAGACCGTGGCTGTTTCTCTAACTAGTTTGAATGCCTCTAAAATCAATTAAAGTCCACCGCCAATTTAGAGTTTAAAGACAGATAGAAAGGTACACTTTTTAAAACATTTGCTGTTATAGCGTCCGCAGAATACTATCAAAAGTATAAAGATCTTGCAATCCTTTAGTGCTTGTATTGTATGGGATATTGACAGAAAACCCGACAGGAAGTACGCTATTTGGGTAAAGTAATAAATGGCAACAGGAACGTTTTTTGAAGGAGGGGTTTTGGTTGTACTTTGCTCGACCTACTTAGGGAGGTGAGCTTGATGGCAAGCAGGATGACCACAGGGGGAAGGTCCTACGTGGTAGCCAGAAACTCTGCAAAGGGAGATTTCGAGCTCGTAAGTAGGATGAAGTACCCTTACGTAATCATAGAAGGTAAAAGGCCTCTATTGAGGCTGGTGAAGTTCGTAGATTTCATGTCAAGCACTCCCGATCCGGTGGAGAACGGTTTCTTTGTGGCGTGCTCCCGCCCATACGAAGGGGAGAACATAACCTACGAGGGTTACGCCTCGGTCATAGTCGAAGTTATGGACTACGTGAAAAAATCTGGTCTCCGGTGTTGTATAATTTTCTCGTCCTCGGCCTGTGTTTATGTCCATCCTGATGAAACTATAGAAGCCTCTGTTACTCCAGATGAATACATAGACCTTGTATAAATCTACATAGGAGGGTGCAGAGAAGATGCAAAATATACCAAAGTTGCCGGTACCGCCTCTGGAAGAGACGGCAAGGAGGTACTTGTCGTGGATTGCACCTTTTGTGGATTCGAGCGTTCTGAAGGAAGCAGAAGAATGTGTGGAGGAGCTTCTGTCGGAAAACGGAGCAGGGATATTCCTTCAGCGTAAATTGGAGGATTTTTCGCAAAGGGAAGACGTGGCCAATTGGCTCGAACCCTTCTGGATAGAGGCGTACCTTTCTGAGAGACGTTCCCTCCCTCTTTACAGCAACAACGTGTTCTATAAGCTAGCCCTGCCTCCAACTTCGAACGAGAAAGAAAAAATATGGCGAGCGGCTAGCTTATGTCACTGGGCAGGAAGATTTTACAACCTCGTAATGCAAGATGAGCTGGAGCCTGAATGGGACCATGGCCAAAGGTTGTGCATGTCTCAGTACAAGAAGCTTTTCGGCACCACCAGGATACCCCGAAAGTCCATTGATGAGATAGTTAGTATCTGCGATGGAGAAGGAAGCGCTGTATCTAGACATGTAACGGTCATACGCGAAGGGTGTATGGCCTTTGTGGATATATTGGACGAAAATGGCGAAGTTTTTCCCGTGGAAAGACTTGCCAGCGGCTTAATGCATATCCTGAAAAACATAAACCATAGGGAGGGCATAATTGGGGCGGGGGTTTTCACTGCCCTTCCCAGAGAAGAGTGGGCTTCTATATGGGAGATCCTTGAAAAGGAAGATCTGAACCGACATACGTTAAATAAGCTAAAGTCTTCCCTGTTTGTTTTGTCCTTTGATGATGCTTCACCACGAACGTTGGAGGATTTCACCATCAAGGGACTTGTGGGCTCAGGTAGAAACAGGTGGTGTGACAAATCCTTGGATATTATCGTATTCGAGGATGGTCAGGTGGGTTTGACCATGGAACACACCTATCTTGATGGATCTGTTGTGGTAAGGCTCTGTTCCTATTTGGTCTCCAACGTCAAGAAGGAACAGGTTGGTTACTTCGGTGCGGAAGATTGTTTGCCTTGGGAGAAAGGTGTGTTACTTGGAGACGAGGAGTTGGAGGGAAAGCTGGCCGAGGCCGAAAAATGGCTTGAATCAGCCAAGGCAAAGAGCTTTTTTCGAGTAGTGGAGCAAGAGGATATAGGGAGGACTTCCCTGCGCCTCAAAGGAATAACTCCCGATGCCTTTTGCCAGATGACCTTACAGTTGGCTCAGTACAAAGCAATGGGCAAGTTCGTCAACTCCTATGAGACCATAATGATGCGCCACTACCACCACGGCAGGACGGAGGCCCTAAGGGCCGTTACATTCGAATCCAAGGAGTTTGTGAGGACCATGCTGGATAAGCTCTCCTCGCCCAATAAAAAATGGGAAGCCTACATAAGGGCTCAAAAGAAGCACAAGATGCGTATCGCCCTGTGCAAGTCTGCAAAAGGAGTGGAAAGGCACCTTTTCGGATTAAAAAGCATTTATGACCACGGCGGCATGTTCGGGGTGACACTAAAGAGTCCTCCGTCTTTGTTTGAATCCAGGTCGTGGAAGATCTTGAATCACTCAACTATCGCTACAAGCACAAGCAGTCCCGACGGCTTGGAATTGGTATGCTATGGTCCAGTGGTGGAGGATGGATTCGGTGGAAGGTATTTAGTCTTCGATGATAAGGTCTTTTTCTGTTTGAGTGCTCGAAAAGAACAGGCCGAGACGCTGGAAGTTCTTTCGAAGAGCCTTATGGAGGCCATAATCATGACGTACAGAATTGCAAACTTATAGCAGTTTAGTTTTTCTCCCCTCTGGCGTAAAACCAGTGATGGTGTACAATGAAGAGGCCAGGGGGGGTGAAATGTTGTATATCTTAGGGCTTCTGCTTGCTGTTTTTGCCTCTGCCCTTTGGGGGACCACAGGGCCCTTTTTCCGGATAGCTGGTCAGTGGGGATTGGACGTCATAACGGTCAACTTCGTAAGGTATGCCGTATGCTCTTTGGCGCTGTTGTTTTTCGTCAAAAAAGGAAACACAAAGTCATGGGATTGGAAAAGTCCTCTTTTCATCCTCGGTTCTTCTGGTATGCTCTTGAGCAGTTTAGGGCTCAACGTGGCCTTCATGAGGATATCTATAGGGCTTTCCATGGTCATATATTACAGTGCTCCTTGTTGGGTGATGTTGGGAAGCTGGCTTTTTTGGCGCCATAAGGTCACGGTGGTTCAGGTTGTCGCTTTCGTCATGGCTTTGCTTGGTATTTGGAAGGCCTTAGGTGGGGCCCAAGCTCAAGGCACGTTGGACCTTGTGGGAGTGGCAGCTGCTTTGTTGGCGGCCATGGGGTATGCTACCTATGTCTTGAACGGGCACTTTGGACCAGGTAGGAACGATAGATTGGGCATGTATGCCAGGACCTTCTTTGTGGCCACGGCCATAATGACGGTCTTGGCCATTTGTTCTGGCAATTTGGGAGTTTTGCTTGGTCTTCCTCTGAGGGCTTGGCTGGTGCTCTTTTATCTTGCGGTGTTTTGTACACTCATTCCTTATGGCCTTTTCATTCTGTCCTTGAGGTTCATATCTGGCAATGCTGCTTCCATAGCAACCATGAGCGAAGTTCCCTTCTCCATGATGTGGGCCTTCTTTATTTTATCTGAAGTGCCTGAAACTTCAGCAGTTGTAGGTGGTGCCATAGTGCTTTCAGGGGTGGCGTTGATGTCTCTTGAGCGTAAGCCGAGGAGAAGCTCTTTGGAAAAAAAGGGGGAGAGGGGTTCCTCTCCCGCAGAATGAGTCCCCCTCAGATGGCGCTTCTTATCCGTTGTGACTTCCCCTCGCTTCTTTCTATGGTTCCAGGGGGAAGAAGGTGAAGCTCCACTCTTATGCCCAATATATTGTGAAGGTTGGACAAGGCCTTGGCTTTAAGTCTTTCTTCAGCCTCAGGGGAAAGGTGTTCTAACATCTCAGAGTAGACGTGAAGGTCCTTATGTCCTTCCTTGCCAACTACTTCAAGGTAGTAATGGCAGGAAAGTCCCGGTGTCCTGCCCAGGGCCGTTTCCACTTGTGTCGGGAAGACGTTCACTCCCCTTATTATCAACATTTGGTCTGATCTGCCTCTTATTCGGGCTATTCTGGCTCCTGAGTCGCCACAGCTGCACTTTCCAGGGAGGATCCTTGTTATATCTCTTGTCCTGTAGCGTATTATAGGCAGGGCCTCTTTTGTCAGGGTGGTTATAACCAGCTCTCCTTCTTTTCCTTCCTCAACAGGTCTTCCGGTGTCGGGGTCTATTATCTCCGCGATGAAAAAGTCCTGGGCCAGGTGAAGACCCTCTTTTGCAGGACATTCCATGGCGACGCCGGGGCCCATTATTTCCGAAAGCCCATACACGTCAAGGGCAGTAATTCCAAGGCCCTCCTCGAGGGTGTGCCTCATCGTTTCAGACCATGGCTCCGCACCGAATATACCGAGGCGAAGCTTTAGGTTCCGTTTTTTCTGACTTAACATCTCGGAAAGTTTCAGGGCATAGGAAGGGGTGCACGCCAAAACCGTGGTTCCCAGGTCTTCCATGAGCATGAGCTGCCTTTCTGAAAATCCCCCCGAAGCTGGTATTACAGCGCAGCCAAGCTCTTCTGCCCCATAATGCAGCCCCAACCCGCCAGTGAAAAGCCCGTATCCGTAAGCTACTTGTACTACGTCTTCACTTCTGACGCCCGCCCTGGAAAGACATGATGCCATGGCGCTGGTCCAGGTTTTTATGTCCTTTCGGGTGTATGCTACTACCGTAGGTTTCCCGGTGGTCCCAGAGGATGCATGAAATCTCACGATCTTCTTTCTATCGCACGCAATAAGGCCCATAGGATAAGTGTCTCTCAGGTCCTCTTTCGTCGTGAACGGCAATTTCCTAAGGTCATCCAGGGAGGATATGTCTTCTGGGGTTACGCCCACGTCCTCCATTTTTGCCCTGTAGTGGGGGACCCTTTCCCATACTCTCCTTATCAGCTCTTTGAGTTCCTTGGTCTTTCTGCCTTCTTTCATATTTATCTCCTCCTCAAGGTCATTTGCAAGTATAAAAAAAGGCCCCCACCTTTCTGTGGGGGCCCTCAGTTCGCCTGTGTCCAGCGCCTAACTGGCACCGGTCCTGCGAACGGGACCCGCGCCGGTAAAAAAGAAAAAGAAGCTGCAAGCGCTGCTTATATTTATGTTTACTTCCGGAGTATGCATTATACCTTCCTCCAAATGTTGTATGTTTTATGTCGTTGGAGGGTTTATACCACTCTTCTTGCTATCTTGTCAATCCCTTTTTTGGGTCAGGTCTTTATTTTTGGTGTTTTTCGTCAAGGGATAGATATTCCTTTGTTCCAGAAGCTATAGCTGGCGCAGGATAGCCTTTTAAACAGGTGCATATTTTGATAAAGTATCAAAGTGCGATATGGCTGATTTTAAATAGGGGAGGTTGACCAATGCCGTATATTGCGAATCGAGTAAACGCAGGCGAGGAAGGGGTATTTTGCCTTTTGCAGGATTGGATGACCCAGGCCAGGAAAGACGGTAAAGAAATAATAAACCTGGGCGTGGGAAGTCCCAACAGGCGCCCGGCGGACCCTATACTGCGGGAGCTTTTGGAGACTGCCACGGAGGATAAATCTTACGAATACCCATTTATTGATCCCCAACTTCCTGAGGCTATTGCAGGGTGGTACAAGGATAGGTTTGGGGTTTCTCTTGAACCTAAAAACCAGGTATTGCCTCTTTGGGGTTCCCAAGAAGGTTTTGCCCATTTCCCTCTTGTGGCCATGGAGCGAGGTGATCTATGTATCCTTCCAGATCCGGGTTATCCCATCTATCATTACATGCCCAACATGGTAGATGGCTGCTCATGGCACCTGCCCCTGGAAGAGAAACGGGGCTTTATGCCTGACTTTTCTTTGGTGCCAGAGGATGTGGCGCAAAGGGCCCGTTTCATGGTCCTGAACTACCCCAATAATCCCCTTGGCGTAGGGGCCACACTGGAGACCTTGGAGGAGGCCGTTAAGTTCTGCAAGAAGCATGATATATGGCTAATATACGACAACGCCTATTGCGAGCTAGCCTTTGACGGTTTCAGGCCCCCAAGTGTCTTGGAGGTGGAGGGGGCTATGGATGTAGCGGTTGAGGTCAATTCCTTTTCCAAGACCTTCAACATGGCGGGCATGCGAATAGGATTTGTGGTGGGGAATGAAAGGTTCATAAAGGCTCTCGGTCGACTCAAAGGCAATATAGACTATGGCCTTTTCATGCCCGTGCAGAAGGCAGCCATAAGGGCTTTGACTCATCCGGAGCGAGACGGGATCATTGCGGTTACAAGACAGATGTATCAAGAAAGACGAGATGCTTTCATAGAGGCTGCTGCTCAAAAGGGTTGGAAGGTTACACCTCCTATGGGAAGCATGTTCATATGGGCAAAGGTGCCGGAATGTGACGATGATATGGCGTTCGTTGAGTTTTGTATAAAAGAGGCCGGTGTAGTCGTGACTCCCGGCAGAGCCTTTGGGGAAAAAGGACGAGGATACGTTCGTATAGCATTGGTGAGGGAAACAGAAACCCTGGCGGAGGCCGCTACCAGGATAGCCGAAGCTCTAGAGAGGTGGGCCTGTTCAAGGGCGTGATCTTGGGTCATGAGCAACCCGCTATCCTGCGCAGTTTTTCCTCTATGTGTTTGTGGTGAGAGCCTCTCCAAAAGACCTTGCCGCATGCAGGACACTGAGTGAATTGATTGTACATCAGACGAGTTAGGGGCTCTAGCCGATCCAGAACCTCCTCTTTGGAAACAGGCTCAAGAACTTGGTTGCAGTTGGTACACCTGGTGAAAAGCTTTATTTGATCCGAAAGCCCATAAAAGAGAATTACTTCGGCAAGTTGATCCCAGGGGGAGATTGATCTTATCAATTTCCCCCAGTTTATTGACTTTCGCATCAGAAGTTCTCTGTCCTTGGTCAAAAGGATTTTGTTGTACTTGCTGGCTAGATTCGCCAACTCCTTGTCTTGCCAGCTTGGATCATAGAGGGTGTCAAAACCTAAGAGCCTAAGGAGTTTTGCTAGCCTACCGACGTTTACGTCGGCCACGAAAGATACTTCCGCCACAGGGTTTGGTCTGAGCAAGGACGGTTTCGTTGCGTTCACTGGGGGCGTCAGGGGATAAACATGAATTGTTTCTCCATGGTTGGGGATGTAGCCAAAAATTTTTCCCTCTCCCCCAAGTTCTATTCTCCCTACTTCTGTATGGGGGACACCTTGGGATTCAATAAGGTCCTTGACCGATGCAATCCTCTCAAAGACTTTGGCAACTCTTCTTTCTGTACTTTCGGGGGCATTTCTTAGAAAATACAGTAAATCTCCATGGAAAACCAAGGTTATGCTCATATTTTCTCCTCGTGTTTGAATTTATTTGCCCATTTGAGATACATTTATTGTACCCCTGTGAGGCTTCGATTGGGGATCGTATTATAGAGGGAGGGATTTTTGTGTTGATTAGGCTGAACATCAAGTCCACTCAGAGAACCCAAATGATAGATATAACAGCGCAAGTAAAGAAAGAGATCGAACGAAGCGGCATAGATAGCGGTTTTTGCACCATATTCGTGCCCCATACCACGGCAGCTGTAACCATAAACGAGGCCGCAGATCCCGATGTTTCCAGGGACTTCATGAAGGAGATAGATAAAATAGTGCCCTTTGATGACGACTACAGACACATGGAGGGGAACTCAGCCGCTCACATAAAGTCTTCACTCGTGGGGATATCCGAAAGGCTGATAGTAGAGGAAGGTAAGCCACTATTGGGAAGGTGGCAAGGAATATTCTTCTGTGAGTTCGACGGTCCTAGGAACAGGGAAGTTATATTGAAAATAGAGAGAGGCTGCTAGAAAGCCTCATCTCTTTTGGATTTTATCCCATAGAGAATGGGAGCTAGCTCCTTCTCGGGGAAGTCCACTAAAGCCTTGCCTGCTGCTACGCGCAGGAAGTTGTTTACCCACCAGAAAACGTCCTGCTCTCTTATGTTTTTGCGCAAGCTTCTCATTCGTGCTTTTTTCTCCCTTTGGGGCATAGAAACGCCTTTCAGTATGGCTTCTGCAACTCCCTCTATGTCGTAGGGGTTGACGATCAGGGCGTGGCGGTACATTTGGGCAGCGGCTCCGGCAAACTCGCTTAGTATCAGGACTCCGTCGTTGTCCAGCTTGCATGCACAGTATTCTTTGGCTACCAAGTTCATTCCGTCTCTGAGGGGGGTGACCAAGGCTATATCAGCGAGCCTGTAAAGAGCTATAAGCTCGTCCTTTGGCACGGAATGGTACATGTAGTGGACGGGAACCCACCCTGGAGTGGTGAATGTTCCATTTATGCTGCTCACCAACTTTTCAATCTTATCCTTCAGCTCGGAGTAGGCAGGAACCTCCTCCCTGCTTGGAACGACTATCTGTACTAGGGTTACGTTTTCATGAAGTTCAGGATACTTTTCTAGGGCCATCTGAAAGGCCCTGAGGCGCAAAGGGATGCCCTTGGTGTAGTCCAGGCGGTCTACGCCTAAGATTACCGTTTTTCTGTGCAGTCTGCTTTTATATTGTTTGAGTATGGAGTGAACTTTCTCAGCACCGGCCATGGTCGTAAAGCCTTTGAAATCGATGCTTATAGGAATGTAAGCGGCCTTAAAGGTTCTGTTTCCGTCCGTTACTTCGACGACTGGTCCTCTTCCATAGGTCTTGAATTTTTTGGAAAAGCTGTTTAAACAACTCAAAAAGTTTTTCCGGTCCTGAGCGGTCTGAAAGGCCACGAGCTCGTATTCCATTAAATCTGCAAGGAGTTCATACCGCCAGGGGAGTTTCATGAAGATGTCGGGCGAAGGAAAGGGTATGTGCAGGAAAAAGACGCATTTTCTTTCGACGCCTAGCTCCTTTAGCTTCCGAGCTAAGGGTATCAGCTGGTAGTCATGTACCCAAACTAGGTCGTCTTTCTTGCTGTGCCTTGCCACCACTCGGGCAAACTTTCCGTTCACGTTCCTGTAGGCCTTCCAGTAGTGAGGTTCGAAGTTAGCCAAACCGGGCAGGTCGTGGAAAAGGGGCCATATTATTTCATTAGAAAGTCCATAGTAATACAGGGATACTTCTTCTTGATTGAGAATGACGGGGAATATGCGGTACCCTATCTCCTTGGACATTTTGTCCAGTATTTCTCGACAGGTTCTAAGCCCCACAGGCTCCGTAGCGCCGGTCCAGCCTATCCATATGCCGCCTCGGTCTTTCAGTATGGGGCTCAAGGCCGACACCAGCCCGCCTGCTGAAGAGCTAACCTTCCAAGATGTTCCTTCTTTTTCCATTTTTATGGGTAGGCGATTTGAAACTATTATGAAGCGGTCTTTGCTTTTCCTATCCGTCAAGAACCATTACCTCCTAATTGGGATAGAATATACTAAGAGGACTTGGTGCGAGGTAAAGTCTTTAGCAGAATCCAGCATGTTTTGAAGGTTCCTAGGAATGACAGTTTCATTATACCGTATTTTAATATATTATCAAAAAAGTTCGAAGAATAGAGCTGTTTAACTGGGGGACACTCTGTGATGGTAAAGTTTTATGTCGTAGAGGAAGTAATAAAGGAGATAAAAAGTGGAATGTTTGTGGGTATTGGAACGGGACCGGCTGTAGAATGTTTGGTCAAAGAGATGGGACGCCGGCTCGTGGGTGGGGAGCTCGTGGACATCTGGACTGTACCCTGCTCAAAAAAAATGGAGCTTTGGGCTAAGGAATGTGGAGTACCATCTACCGACCTTGACGACAGGGGGCTAGATATCTTTGTGGAGCAGGTAGATATGGTGGATGTGGAGCTTATGGCGCTAAAAAACAGTGGAGATTTTGTTGACGGAAAGGTGGCGGCGAGCTCTGCAAACGAGGTTGTGGTGATCGCTACGGAGGGCCCTGTAGAGAACTTGGCTTACTATAAGGGACCTCTTGCAGTGGAGATAATCCCCTTTGGTTTCATGGCCACGTTGAAGAGGATATATGAGATGGTTGGTGAACCAGTTTTGAGGAGGGACCCCCTTTTGAACGGCCCGTTGGTGACCGAAAGGGGCAATTTTATGGTAGATGTATACTTCGAAAGGCTGCCTGTGAATATGGCGACAATCAATGAAAAATTGATAACCATTCCAGGTGTAGTGGAGACCGGCTTCTTGGGAGGTCTGCCTCATAGGGTCTACATCTCTTGCGAAGAAAAGGTAAAGGTGCTATGCCGTGGGCGAAAGGTGTGAAATGAATTTCCTTAAGGGCATATTGATGATGCTGACGGCGACGGTCTTTTTCGGGACCCTCGGCCCTGCTGAGCGCGTGGCGCTGGAAAACGGCGTCACTCCAGCAGGAGTGTCTTTCGTTAGAGCAGGTGTAACCGCTCTAGCTGGAGTCCTATATTCAGCTTTCAAGGCCCCTCATGCTCTCAAGATAAGTGTTAAAGAATTTTTCACGTTTGCCCTGACGGGCCTTTTCGGCGTAGTTTTCGTACTTTATTTTTCCAACATCGCTTTTGTGACGATTCCCGTTAGCTTGACGGTTCTTCTCTTTTATACGAATCCTTTCTGGACGATAATGATAGCTGCGTTCCTGGGAAAGGAAAAAATAACTGCTTTCAGGGTCGTGGTAATAATCGTGGGTTTTTTGGGTGTGTGGCTGGCCGTCGGGAGCCCTTTTAGCGGAGATTTCAAGCTTTCAGGAGCGTTTTTTGCTGTGGCGTCAGGTGTGGGATACTCTCTCTACATGGTGAACACCCGATATGGCACGGGACAGAAAGCCCCACTTAAGACCTTCGTGCAGATGTTCATCTGGGGTACTGTGATCATGGCAGCTATCATGGCAGTGCGTGGGGAGATTCCTGATCTTGGAAGTGTTCCGCCGAAGGGATTGCTTGCTGTTGCCCATTTGGCCTTGTTCCCAACGGTCCTTTCCTATGCCTTGATCAGCATGGCCCTTAGGTACATCCCCAGCGTGGTGGCTTCTCTTACGTCCATGACGGAGATCGTTTTTGCAGGATGTTTTGCTTATCTTTTGTTGGGAGAAAAGCCCACCCTTGGAGCTGTGCTAGGAGGAACTTTGATAATGGGAGCAGTAGTTGCAATCATTTTGGAGGATAAGTGGCGGAGAAGAGGCCTTCCCCGCCACGGTAGCAATTAGTGGATAGGTGTTCTGATCTTTCTCCCGTCGGCCATGGTTATTATGACTTCGAACAGGTCTGGCTTGGAACCAAAGACTCCGTCGTCCGCCAGCCAGAGATGTAATGTAGTGTTTCCCGAAACGGTCAAACTTATGGAACCATCTGCGTTAGATAAAATCCCTCCTGAGGCAGTCTTGGTCACGACTATGTTCCAGTTGCCGTTGCCAGGTATGGTGTCCCATTTTAGCCCCCCTCCGCCCATTTTCTGTATGGTGATGCTCTTTATTGTTCCGTTTACGTTGGATAGTGCAAGTTCCACGTGAGCGTCCACGTTGGCATCTGGGGGTTCAAGCAGTGATGAGACCTCTCCTTTTCGTAAATAATTTTTAGGTCCTTTGCCGAGGAAACGAGCCTTTGCTTCCTTGGTCGCCGTAATTTTGGGCGGCAAAGGCTCTTCCAGTGTAATTGTCCTGATAATCTTTCGCTCGTAGATCCTTCCGTCCTCCGCAACGGCTATTAGCTTGTAGGAGGTGTTCCCTTGGCTAAGGGAACCATTATCGGATATCCATAGATTGACTTTGAGCGTTCCGTCGAAAGGAATGGATACAGCGCCTCTCTCGTTGTTGATTATGTTCCCTTGACTGTCTGTTACGCCTATCAACCACTTTCCGTTTTGCGGAAGGGTGTCCCACTCAGAGGTTTCGTCGTCTCCCCTCACTATGAAGCTTATGATCCTATTTTTCCCTTTTAGCTCGGCTTTGATAAGCCAATCAGGTTCTCCATCCCCTCCCAGGGTCTCCCCTTTATTGGTTATATCCACCTCTGAAGGAGTGTAAAGCCAGGCAGAAACTATGGTTTCGCTGCCTGGAGTTGACGAAGGCTGAGAGTAGGGTGGGGTTGAACCTCTTAGGGTGGTCCCGTCGTTTAACTTTACAATTACTTCATAGCTGGTATCGCCTCCGTTGACCGATCCATTGTCGGAAAACCAAAGATCCAAGGTTGTATCGCCTTCGACGGTGAAAAGGACGCTGCCATCGCTCCTGTTTTTTATGTCTCCATCCTTTACCACACATATGCCCCAGATGCCGTTCCCAGGAACGGTATCCCATGCGGACGATGTTCCGTCCAAATTTCTGACCACGATTTCTGTTACGACGGATATTGCATTGAACCGCACTCTGAAATGAGCATCCCTGAAACCGTCAGGTTGGATTACTTCGCTCCGCCGTGTTAGGTCCTGATTGCCTATGCCAAGGTTTACCACTTCCATTGGGAAGGTCTCTCCTGGGGGAGATGTGCCTTGTTCCTCAACGGCTACCCTGCCTTTGGCAGTGCTTCCATCAAGAAACGTCACGGTCACTTCGTATTGTTGGCTTACAGAGAAGGCTTCTCCGTTATCTGCAATGTAAATGTGCAGGGTTAAAAAGCCCAAAAAGGGCAGAAGGGGCACGCTCCCTCCCGGCTCCATCAGAATCTCTCCCTTTGAGTCCTGAATAAGCATTTTGTTGCTTGATCTTCCCCACGTTTGGCCTGTACCTAGCGCTCTTATCTCTACATTGGACAGGGCACCTATCCCCTTGATAGATACCACGAAGTGAGCCTCCGGGGTTCCGTCTGGAGATTTGGTCCCGTCAAGGGAAATAAGGTCACTTGACATGTCCGAGAAACGGAGGCTCTCTATTTCTCCCATCGCCCCAAAAGCGGGAAGAGGAGCGGCAAGGAGCGCTACTAACAACAGCAAAACAGGTATCATGTATTTTGTTCTTGGGTGATTTGACTTCATTGCTCAACCCTCCTTATCGTTCGAATGACACAGTTTATGCAATTGATTTCAATCTCTCTAGTATTATATCACTTCAGCAAGACAAAGGCATGAGGGGCTTTTGTTTTTACTCTTCGTGTGCTATTATCCTTCGGGGCTAGAGTTCTACCCGGCATTTTCCTTTCTGTGTGAGGTGCTTCGGTTGGGAAAGGTCATAGTATGTGGCAAGGGAGGTAGCGGCAAGAGCACCGTTACTGCTCTGCTTGCTCGTTATTTGGTTGTAAGTGGACGGTCCGTATGTGTGATTGATGCAGATGAAAGCAATACCTGTCTTTATAGGATGGTTGATCTGCCTCATCCCGGACGGACTTTGGCTGAGGAGCTCGGTGGCAGGCCAGCGATAGTCAAAAACTGCTCCTCTGTGTGCTTTGACGAGACTAACTTTCCCCAAAAGCTGCACGTAAAAGATTTGCCCTGCAGTTGTACAAGCTGCAGGGATAATTTATATCTTGTCTCCATAGGAAAGATAAAGGAGATGGGAGAAGGCTGCTCTTGCGTCATGACTGATCTTGCCAAACAGTTCATCTCAATGCTTTATGCAGGAAGCTGGACGTATTTGATAGATACAGGCTCCTCCATGGAGCACATTGGCAGGTCGCTGTACGATGTGTGTGATGCCTTTTTGATGGTTATCGACGGGACGTGGGAGTCTCTAGAACTAGCCGTCAAAATGAAGGAATTCGCTGAGAGGCTGAACAAAAAGATATATTGGGTTTTAAATAAGGTAAAGGACAGTAATTTGACTTTCATGGCAAAAGCCTTGGAGGAAAGGGGCTTGAAGCCCCAAGGGGTTGTTCCCTATATATCACTCTTCGAGGAAGCAGCCCTAAGGGGGAACCCCTTGCCCCTTCAGAAAGAGGTAATAAGAAACATAGAAAGCCTGGCTTCTGCCTTGGCCTTTGGTTCTCAGCTTGAGAGCGCTTTTATCACTTCTTGCATGAAGTAGGGCAGATCCGAAGGTTTACGGCTTGTTATTATATTTTGAGAGTTTACAACGACCTCGTCCACCCACTGAGCTCCTGCGTTCTCCAGGTCATCTTTTATGCTCGGATAGCTGGTGACCTTCCTGCCTTGGACTATTTTTGCCGACGCTAGAACGCTTCCTGCATGGCATATTCCAGCTACAACCCCTCCGCTGTCGTAAACTTGGTTGACGAGCTCAAGGATCTCCTTGGATAACCTAAGCTTGTCGGGCGCCCATCCGCCGGGGATTATTATGCCCCTGAGCATCTTGCCCTTCAGGCGTTGGGGATCGTATGTTGCCTCAATGGTGGTTCCGTACTTTCCTCGGTAGAGCATGGGAGCAACCGGAGCAACAATCAGGGGTTCAAAGCCTGCCTCTTGGAGTCGGTAGTAAGGGTACCAAAACTCTATATCGTGAAAATCATTTTCTACAAGAATACCTATCTTGTTTTGCATGTTATTACCTCCTTCTAGTAATTTGTTTAGTTGTTTACCTGGATATTATAGCACCACGCTTGTGTCTGTTTGTATGGTTTATAATAAACCAGACGAAAGGTTTATGTGGAGGTTTGAGTACTATGAACGAAACGATACAAAACATACTTGCCAGAAGAAGTATAAGACGATTTCAAGAAAAACAAGTGGAGAGAGAAAAGGTTAAACTGATAGTGGAATGTGCCTTTGCTGCTCCAAGTGCTGGCAACAGCAGGCCGGCTCATTTTATTATAGTGGAGGACAAGAAAGTGCTCCGCTCCTTGGGAGAGGCTCATCCCTTCGGCAAGATGCTCAAAGCTTGCCCATTGGCGATAGTGGTGTGCGGAGATCCGACGCAGAGTGACCTCGCGTCCCTCTATTGGGAAGAGGATTGCTCTGCTGCCATGGAAAACATTCTCTTGGCGTCCCAAGCTTTGGGATTGGGTTCTGTGTGGCTGGGAGTACAGCACAATCCCCAAGTGGAATTTGCAGTGAAGGAGATCCTAAGCGTACCGTCTCATATAAAGGTCTTGGGAATAGCTGCAATAGGATATCCGGCAGAAAAAAAGGACCCACACGAGGGGATATTGGACGGCAAGGTCCACTTAAATAAGTGGTGATCCCGGAAAAAATGTAGCAAATTCATAAATCTGGGGGTACAATAAAAAATCGTGCCCATAGATTGATCGTTGCTATTAAGAAGGAGAGGTAGATTATGGAAAGGAATTCAGGAACTCTTCCTTTTGGCAAAGTGGTTCCTTTGCCCTTGGAGGAAGAGATAAAACATAGTTATCTGGATTACGCTATGAGCGTAATAGTGGGGAGAGCGCTTCCTGACGTCCGCGATGGGCTTAAACCCGTCCAAAGGCGGGTACTTTATGCCATGCTGGAATTGGGATTGAGGCACACTCAGCCCTTCAAGAAATCGGCCAGGGTCGTCGGTGAGACCATGGGTAAGTACCATCCCCATGGAGACTCGGCAATCTACGACACTATGACCCGAATGGCCCAGGATTTCACCATGAGGTATCCCTTGGTTGACGGACAGGGTAACTTTGGCTCCGTAGATGGGGACCCGCCAGCGGCCATGAGGTACACAGAGGCTCGCCTTTCCTTTATGGGCGAGATGATGCTTTCGGACATAGACGAAGAGACTGTGGACTGGGGGCCCAACTTCGATGATTCTCTCCAGGAACCATTGACCCTTCCCACCAGGCTCCCCAACTTATTGATAAATGGAAGCACAGGAATAGCTGTGGGTATGGCCACGAACATCCCCCCTCATAACCTAGGAGAGGTAATTGATGCTTTGTGTTATCTTTTGGAGGAACCTCAGCCGGAACTAGACGAGATATTGAGGAGGATGCCTGGACCAGATTTCCCTACAGGGGGAATAATCCTGGGCAGGGACGGGATAGTCGAGGCGTACCAGACGGGAAGAGGCAAGATAACTGTAAGGGGCAAGACTCACGTTGAAGAGGGCAAGAGAGGGAAAAGCGCCATAGTGATAACCGAGATTCCGTACATGGTCAACAAGACTAGCCTACTTGAGAACATAGCAAAGGGAGTTCAGAACAAGGTCCTTGACGGTATAACTGACCTTAGGGACGAGTCGGACAAGAGGGGTATAAGAATAGTATTGGAGTTGTCCAGGGATGCAGATCCCAACTTGACCCTGAGGCAACTTTACAGAAGAACTCAGCTTCAGACGACCTTTGGCATCATCAATTTGGCTCTTGTGGACGGGGAACCTAAGGTTCTGTCCATAACCCAGATGCTAAGCCTTTTCCTGGATTACCGGCGTAGCGTGGTTAGAAGGAGGACGGCCTACCGGCTGCGCAAAGCTAAGGAGAGGGCTCATATAGTCGAAGGGCTTCTTAAGGCCATAGACATGATAGATGAGGTTATAGCCCTCATAAAAGGATCAAAGGATACCGCAGAAGCCAGAGCGGGCCTGATAGAGCAGTTTGGTTTTACCGAAGCCCAGGCACAGGCCATTTTGGATATGCGCCTTCAAAGGTTGACAGGTTTGGAGAAGTATCGCCTGGAGGAGGAGCTAGCTGGACTTTTGGCAGACATATCAAGATACGAGAGCATCCTCTCCAGCGCAGCTGTGCTTGATGAGGTGGTCAAGGAGGAACTCCTGGAGGTGAAAACCAAGTTTGCCGATAAGCGGCGAACGGAGATCATGAGCGCTGAAGAGGACGTGGAGTTCGAGGATCTGATTCCTGAAGAAGAGATAGTGGTGATACTTTCACGGGATGGCTATATCAAGAGAATGCCCCTTCAGACCTACCGCTGTCAGGGTAGGGGTGGCAAGGGCGTCAAGGGTGCAACGCCCAAAAGCGGTGATGAAGCCGCGATCATCACCGTTTCCTCGACCCACAGGGATATATTCCTGTTCGCCTCCCGGGGCAGGGTCTACGCCATAAAAGGGCATGTCCTCCCAGAGCCGAAAGTTGGCAAAGGAAGGCTGGTGAGCAATTACATAAACCTTGATGCAAACGAAAGCATAGTCGCCGTTGCGGACAGTAAGCTCAAGGGGGCAAAGTATGTATTTTTCATAACGGAAAAGGGGACAGCCAAACGTTTGCCCGCAGAGGAACTAGTGAACCTCACAAGAGCAGGAAGGATAGTGCTTTCCCTTGGAGAAGGGGATAAGATAGCCCGCGTGCGGTTTACATCAGGAGAGGATGAATTGCTCTTCGTGACAGCTCATGGGAAAGCATTGAGGGTGAAGGAAGATGAGTTCCGTCCCATGGGGAGACAGGCTAAGGGAGTAAGAGGAATACGTCTGGCTTCCGGTGACATAGTAGTGGGTTGCGATGTTATAAAGGAGGGCAAGCAGACCTTCCTGGTCAGTGCAAAAGGAGTAGGCAAGAGGACCGAGTACAGTGAGTTTACCTGCCACCATAGAGGAAGCGGTGGGGTAAAGGCAATGTCCATATCTGATAAGACCGGCCTTTTGGTGGGCTCGTGGAGCCTTGCTCCCGAGGACGAGGTTATGCTCATGACGAGCATGGGAAGAGTTATAAGGCTGGACGCAAAAGATATCTCCATCTTGAGCAGGGTGGCTACAGGCTACAGGGTCGTAAAGCTCGAAGAGGGCGACGAGGTAGCGGATGTCAGCGTGATACACGGCAACGAAGATGAAGGAGAATAGTTCGCCATGAAGATTGCTTCAGAGGGCAGGGCCAGCATCCTTGTTGCGCTGGCCCTCTGTCTTGGTTTTTCGTTTTTAAACATATATTTGGCTGCACTTTTCGGTGTTGTAGGTCTTTTTTTGCTCTGGTTTTACAGGGACCCTGAAAGAGAAGCTCCCAACATTGAGGGCGCTTGGGTCAGCCCAGCCGATGGTAAGGTTGTGGAGATCGAAAGGGCTTATCACCCCTTCACGGGGGAAGCGTGCAAGGTGGGTATCTTCATGTCTCCTCTTGATGTCCACGTGAACCGGTGTCCTTACGATGGAGATGTTGCCTTTCTGGAATACGCTCCCGGCAAGAAATGGATGGCCTTTGAGCCCAAGGCCTCTGAGCTGAACGAAAGATTTTACGTGGGCCTTGATACTAAGCGAGGCAGGGCCATGGTGGTTCAAATCGCGGGCTTTTTGGCCAGACGAATAAGTTCAACGGTAAATATGGGCGAAAGACTTAAGCGTGGTGACAGGATAGGTATGATAAAATTAGGTTCTAAAGTGGACCTTTACCTGCCCGATGGCGTCAACCCGGTGGTCAAAGTCGGAGATAAAGTCAAAGCAGGAATATCGATAATAGGAGAGGATAGCTTTGAGGAAGAGGCGTGAGAAGATACCCTTCAGGAAGTTGGTACCGAACATGATAACCAGCGGCAACATGCTGTGCGGCATGTTGTCCTTGGTTTTGACCTTGCACGGCCATTATGTTCCCTCGGTGATTCTCATATACATGGCCGTGGTTTTTGATTTCATGGATGGTAAGGTCGCAAGACTAATGGGTGGTAGCAGCGCCTTTGGTGGCGAGCTGGACAGCTTGGCGGATGTGGTAAGCTTCGGTGTTGCACCTGCTATGTTGATATATGCCTATTATTTGAGAGGCTTCGGCGGAGCGATGGGCGCCCTTGCGGTTGCTTTTTTCGCTCTCTGTGGGGCTTTGAGGCTTGCTCGCTTCAATGTGGAGCATGCCCCAGGGCCGTTCAAGGGACTCCCAATACCTGCTGGAGGACATTTTCTGGCTTCCTTTGTCTTTGCGGGTGTTGAAGTGCATCCTGCTGTTATGGCGCTTATAGCTGTGGGCACTGGCCTGCTTATGATATCCTCTGTGCCCTTTGGCAACTTGAAAGGGATAAAGAAAGGTTTTCTGAATAAACAAAAGGCCGCTTTTCTTTGGGTTTTAGCTTTTTCTCTTATATTTGTGCTGAGGGAAAAGGCCCCGCTAGCTGGTATAGGTATTTATATCGCAAGCGGTTTCGTTGGCATAGATTGGAGTAAGTGGCTGAGTTGCCAGGAAGATGAGGCTTATACGAGAAAGAATAATGATTGAATGGGAGTTTTAGTTCTCTACGAAGGTGATGGCAAGAAAGGGGGAGGCAAGATTTGCCTCCCCCTTTCTCTTTACAGATTTTTGAGCCGTGGCCATATCAGGTAGGTTAAAATTACGGCCAGTACCAAGTTTGGGATCATGTAGCTTCCGTTGTATACTGCGGAATAAACCCAGACGTTGGTTCCCTCCGGGGCGTAGCTTCCGAAGAAGACTACTCCAGAAAGGAGATGACACAAAAACCGTAACCCTGATCCTAAGGCCAGCCCTCCCCAGAGAGGTTTTTTGATGAGGGCTGCAGCCCCTAATGCGCCGAAGGCCAAGGGGTAATCCAAGAGGGCTTGCACTGGATGTACCACGTAGCCACTCAGGATCAGCTGTAGTATTCCTGCGATGGCTCCAGCGCCCACTCCAGCCTTCAGCCCCCTGCGCAGTGCAAAAAGGAGTATGGGCACGTTTTCCAAAGTCACTGAGCCTCCTTGGGGCATGTGCCACAGCCTCAGATACGAAAGGGCCAGGGCGAAGGAAGCGGCAAGGGCTCCCTCTATTATGAGCTTTATCCTTTCGTCTTTCACGGGGAATCCCTCCTTTCTCATAAGGGCCTTATGGCCTTGTCTAGGGGGGAACCATCCAAATCATGCTTGAAGGGGTTAGGAAGATAAGGTCGGTGAAAAGCGATGCAATTTCCTACGCCGGCATGACCCGGATCAGGTTCAAGGGGTCGAGAATACATCTCCTCTCAGCCCGCATATGGCAGGCTCCCCCATTGCAAAGCAATTTATAATCCTAAAAATAAATAATGTCAAATGGCTAAGTTAAGCTGAGGTGTATAGTGATTTGCTGTGGTATATTTATCCCCGTAGCCTTTATATAGAAAATCTACTTCAGAGATGGTGGTTTAAAATATGGGACTTAGGATATATTGCCCCGAGTGCGGCAAAAGTTATGAACCTCATTTAAGACCTCCGAGATGTTTGTGTGGTAAGCCTCTTTCTTCGACTACTGATTGGCAGACCCTGGATATGGATTCCTCAAAGAGGGGTATATTCCGCTACTCATCAGCGCTGCCCCTAGTGAATGAAGATCTTTCCATGGGCGAGGGTGGGACCCCCTTGATTCCTGCCTTGGGGAGAGAGAATTTGTTCTTGAAGCTGGATTTTCTGTGCCCCACGGGCTCTTTCAAGGATAGAGGGGCGGTCATGGTAGTGGCGGATGCCGTCGAAGCTGGTTGCGATAGTTTAGTCATAGATTCCTCTGGCAACGCAGGAGCCTCAGTTGCAGCATACGCTTCCAGGGCCGGTATAAAGGCTCATGTGGTGGTTCCTAAAGGAACGTCTGAGGTGAAGAAGAAGCAGATTGCTGCCTTTGGAGCTTGTGTTGTAGAGGTGCCTGGAGGAAGGTCTGAAGCGGCAAAGAAGGGGTTGGAGATGGCCGAAAAGATGTTTTACGCCAGCCATGTATGGAACCCCCTTTTCTTAGAAGGAACCAAGACACTGGCCTTTGAAATCTGGGAGCAGCTTGGAGGGGTGGCGCCCGATGCAGTTTTGTCTCCAGCTGGCAATGGAACCATGCTCTTGGGGCTCTATAAAGGTTTCAGGGAGCTTATGAAAAGATGCTTAACGAAAAGAATGCCTAAGATATTTGCTGTGCAAGCAGAGCAGTGTAGTCCTCTTTACAATGCCTTCACCAGACAGAGGAAGAGAATAGGCAAGACTATTGCGGAGGGTATAGCCGTCTCAGACCCGCCTAGGCTTAACGAGATGCTTAGCGCTGTGCGTACTACTGGCGGAAGGGTAGTGGTGGTCTCTGAAGAAAAGATAGCAGCTGAACAGGTTAGGTTAGCCAAGGAAGAAGGATTATTGGTGGAGCCTACCTCGGCTGTAGCACCAGCGGCAGAGGGCATCCTGAGGGAGATGGGCCTTATAAACCCCAGTGACTTGGTAGTTATTCCTCTTACCGGTTCTGGCATGAAAAAACCTCCAGTATAAGAGGTTTGGATAATCAGGAAGGAGAGTGAGCCTGTGAACGTCAGGGAGATACATGTGGGTATGATAGAGGAGGCGGTCAAATCTCTTTTTTTGAAGGCCAATACGTCTATTGGCCAAGATGTATACAATGCCCTTATGGACATGAAGGACAAACATGAGAGGTCTCCTTTGGGCAAGGACATATTGGACCAAATTCTGAAAAACCACGACATAGCAAGGGACAAAGGGATAGCCATGTGTCAAGACACGGGGATGGCAGTGGTCTTTTTGGATGTGGGGCAAGACGTTCACTTTGTAGGAGGTGCCTTGGAGGAGGCCGTTAATAAGGGAGTTAAGGGAGCGTACGAGGAGGGTTATTTCAGAAAGTCTGTGGTATCCGACCCCCTCTTTGACAGGAAGAACACCGGCACCAATACCCCAGCAGTCATACATACCAGGATAGTGAAAGGAGACAGAGTGAAAATTCTTGCCATGCCGAAGGGGTTCGGTAGTGAGAACATGAGTGCCCTCAAGATGCTCACTCCCGCTGCAGGCGTTGAAGGGGTGAAAAAGTTCGTGGTCCAAACGGTAATGGAGGCTGGGCCTAATCCCTGTCCACCAACCGTTATAGGAGTAGGGATAGGAGGTACCATGGAGCAGGCGGCATTGATAGCCAAGAGAGCCACAGCCAGGCCAGTAGGATCACGTAATGAAGATCCCCGCTATTCTCGACTTGAAGAAGAGATATTGAAAGAGATAAACGATCTAGGCATAGGACCTGGTGGACTGGGAGGAACGACCTCTTGTCTTGCGGTTCACATAGAGTTTGTTCCGGGACATATTGCTGGAATTCCTGTTGCGGTAAATATTTGCTGCCATGCCTGCAGACACGCAGAAGTGACCATTTAGGGGGGAGATTTTCGTGATAGAGACCATAGAGATTAAAACGCCAATGGACGATGAGCTCGTGATGCGCCTCAAATCCGGCGACCGGGTCCTTATCAGCGGAGACATTTATACGGCGCGGGATGCAGCTCATAAGCGCATGATCAAGGCCATAGAGGACAAAGAGCCCTTGCCTTTCGACCTTAAGGGTCAGGTCATCTATTACGTTGGTCCTGCTCCTGCCCCTCCAGGATGGGTTGTGGGATCTGCGGGGCCGACCACCAGCGGCAGGATGGATCCTTACACTCCTATGCTGCTTAAGTTGGGACTCAAGGGGATGATAGGGAAGGGCAGAAGGTCCCCAGAGGTTAAAAAAGCCATGAAAAAGTATAAGGCCGTTTATTTTGGAGCTGTCGGAGGGGCGGCAGCGCTGTTGGCCAAGAGCGTCGTTCGCGTGGAGAAGGTAGCCTACGAGGATTTGGGCCCTGAGGCGGTGATGAAGTTTACTGTCAGGAATTTTCCTGCGATCGTTGTAATTGATGCCTACGGGAATGACCTGTACGAAACGGAACCAGTTAGGTGGGCGTGTAGTAAAGAATAAAAAACGAGGGATACAAAAATGCACGTGTTTGCGAATCTTTTAAGCAACGAAATATTTGTCCTGGTTGTGACGACCGCCATAGGGGTTTTGTTAGGTAAAGTTGCTGTGGGTAAGGTTTCCTTGGGACTTTCTGGATGCCTTTTCTCTGGTTTGATATTCGGAGCTTTGGGATTACAAGTGGGGAAAACATTTTTTTATTGGAATTTGATAATTTTTGTTGTGAGCGTAGGGCTATTGGCAGCAAAGGATGTAATCGTCTTTATGAAAAGCTATGGGTTGAAGTTTGCAGCCCTTTCTGTGGCAGTGACCGGTGTTGGAGCAGCCAGCACATGGGTTTTTACCCATTTTGCTGGAGGTTTTGTTGACCCATACGTTGCAGCGGGCACATATGTCGGAGCTTTAACTAGTTCTCCAGATCTTGGGGCGGCACTGGAATCGTCTGCAGGAAATCCAGGAGTGGTAGCAGGCTACACTATAGCATATCCATTTGGGGTACTAGCTGTTGTGCTGTTTGTGCAATTGGCGCCTATTTTGTTGAAGATTGATATCGAAAAAGAGAGAGCAGATCTGGAAAAAATGGTAAATTCGTTGAATGACAAAAGAGCCAATGACTGTTCGAAAGTATATTCGAATGTGTTCAGTATCGCATCTTTCTTGATATGTATCGTGGTGGGGATGTTCGTTGGAAGCATTTTTATTCCTGTTCCGTGGATAGGAAAGGTGAGCTTGGGCACCACAGGTGGCGCTTTACTCGTATCTCTGATCTTTGGAGCTTTTCAGAGGATAGGTCCTTTGGATATGCGCATGGATAGAAAAATTTTGGCCATATTGAGGGATATGTCCCTCGCATTTTTTTTGACTTCCGCTGGATTGATGGCTGGACCTGCAATAATAGAGATTTTTTTGGAAAGAGGCTTTATGCTAGTGGGTATAAGCACGATAACGGCGCTTCTTTCTATATTGATCGGTTATCTTTTGGGGCGGAAATTGTGGAAGATTAATTGGATTATTTTAGCCGGAGCTATATGTGGCGCAATGACAAGCACTCCAGGTTTGGGAGCAGCTATTAGCGCTACAGATAGTGAAGACTGCGCTGCAGGCTATGGTGCAGCTTACCCAGTCGCGTTGTTTTGTATGGTAATTTTCACCACTATGATTGTTAAGACAGTGAACTGAGATTGTCGATTGTATAATTTGTAGTCTTTTGTCTTGCAATTCTAAGAAAATGCTTGCATTATTTGGCCTTATGATAAATAATGTTTCGAGATTGAATATCCCTTCACTATATGTATGAAGGAGACAGAACGCTTAAGAAGGAAAGGGGCGTCCTGAAGTGTTTGATAAGGAAGAACTTGAAAAGATCAAGGAAGGTACCAAAAAGTACGACGAGAAGGTTCAAAAGAGCCTTCAGAAGTTCTCTGAGCGAAAGGAAGAGTTCAAGACCGGAGGAGGCCTTCCCCTGGAGAGGCTATACACGCCAGCTCACTTGGAGGGCCGAAGCTATGTTGAGGATCTTGGATTCCCTGGTGAGTATCCTTATACCAGGGGTGTGCAGCCCACCATGTACCGCGGCAGATTCTGGACGATGCGCCAGTACGCTGGTTTTGCTACCGCTGCAGAATCCAATGCCCGTTACAGATATCTTCTGGAGCAGGGCCAGACGGGTCTTTCCGTAGCTTTCGACCTGCCTACCCAGATAGGGTATGACTCGGATCATCCCATGGCCCAGGGTGAGGTAGGTAAGGTTGGGGTCGCCATAGACAGCTTGGCTGACATGGAAGTGCTCTTCGACGGGATCCCTCTGGACAAGGTTTCCACGTCCATGACCATCAATGCTCCGGCATCAGTGCTTCTTTCCATGTACATAGCTGTTGGAGAGAAGCAGGGAGTATCGGCAGATAAGCTTTCTGGTACCATCCAGAACGACATTTTGAAAGAGTACATTGCTAGGGGTACTTACATTTTCCCACCTAAACCTTCCATGAGGTTGATAACCGACATATTCGAATTCTGCAGCACCCACGTTCCCAAATGGAACACCATATCTATTTCTGGCTATCACATAAGAGAGGCCGGTGCGACTGCCGTTCAGGAAGTGGCCTTTACGTTGGCTGACGGTCTTGCATATGTTGAGGCTGCCGTATCCAAGGGGCTTGACCCCAACGTATTCGGTAGAAGGCTTTCGTTCTTCTTCAACGCTCACAACGACTTCATCGAGGAAATAGCCAAGTTCAGGGCAGCTAGAAGGCTTTGGGCCAAACTAATGAAGGAAAGGTTTGGAGTAACCGATCCAAAGGCCCTTATGCTCCGTTTCCACACCCAGACTGCTGGCAGCACGCTGACAGCTCAGCAGCCAGAGAACAACATAGTGCGCGTGGCCATTCAGGCCTTGGCTGCAGTCTTGGGAGGAACTCAGTCCTTGCATACCAACAGTTTCGACGAGGCGTTGGCCCTACCCACTGAAAAGAGCGTAAGTATAGCCTTGAGAACCCAGCAGATAATCGCCTACGAGTCTGGCGTAGCCAACACGGTGGATCCGTTGGCGGGGAGCTATGCCATAGAGAGCCTGACCAACGAGATAGAAAGACAGGCGCTGGAGTACATAAACAAGATCGACGAAATGGGTGGCATGCTGAGGGCCATAGAAAATGGTTACGTCCAGCAGCAGATCCAGGATGCAGCCTACAACTACCAGAAGGCCGTTGAAAGCGGAGAGGCTGTAGTCGTTGGAGTCAACCGCTTTACCGTGGACGAACAGGGCGAAAAGAGAGAACTTTTGAAAGTAGACCCCAAGGTTGGAGAGAACCAGGTAAAGGCCCTGCAGGAAATGAAGAGCAGAAGAGACGGAGAGGCCGTAAGGCGTGCTCTTGAAGTGGTCAGGGAGACTGCCCGCGATGAAAGCCGAAACCTCATGCCCGCTATCATTGAGGCTGTAAAGGTTTACGCCACCGAGGGTGAGATCTGTGGCGTTCTCCGCGAGGAGTTTGGCGAGTATCAGGAAAATATAGTTCTGTAGGATTACAAGAAGTGATACGGGAGGTGCGACGGTGATGTCGGAACGAAAAATCAGAGTGGTAGTCGCAAAGCCTGGTCTCGATGGCCATGACAGGGGAGCCAAAGTTGTGGCCCGGGCACTTCGGGATGCGGGCATGGAGGTAATATACACAGGCCTCAGGCAAACTCCAGAAAGTATAGTGGAAACGGCCATTCAGGAGGACGCAGACGCCATAGGGGTCAGCATCTTGAGCGGTGCTCATGAGCACTACTTCAGGGAAATAATAAAGCTCCTTAAAGAAAAAAATGCAGAAGACATAATAGTCTTTGGCGGAGGAGTTATACCCGAAGACGATGTTCCCGCTCTTCTTGAGATGGGGGTTGGAGCTATTTTCGGACCTGGAACTCCAACCAAGACTTGCATAGAGTGGCTGGAAAAGGCGGTCGCCGAGAAGCGGAAAAAATAAATATCAGAAAACACGTAAACAGTTGTTGAGTTTGTCAACTGGTGCCATAGAACCTTTTAAAATTTCCATCAGAATTTTGAACGCAGGTCATGCATTAAGGTAAGATGTATGACCTGCATTTTAAGGAGGTTAAGCAGTATGAAACCTGTTGTGGTGGACCATATCGGCATAGCGGTAAAGAGCATCGAGGAGGCTTTGAAGTTTTGGGAAGCTACCTTGGGCATCAAGTGTGAAGGTGTAGAGGAAGTGCAGGAGCAAAAGGTAAAAACGGCTTTCTTGCCCATAAAGGACACGGAAGTTGAGCTCTTGGAGGCCACTGACGAGGATAGCCCCGTAGCCAAGTTCATAGAGAAAAAGGGCGAGGGTATCCATCATATAGCCATAAGAGTGGAAAATCTTGAGGAGGCGCTGGAAGAACTGAAGCAGAAAGGCGTACGCCTCATAGACGAAAAGCCTAGGTACGGGGCTGGAGGGGCTCGTATAGCCTTTGTTCACCCCAAGTCGACTGGCGGCGTTCTCCTTGAACTCAGTGAAAGAAACTGAGGCAAGGAATTATCGGCATAAAGTTAAGGGGGAAGCAAAATGAGTGAGCGTAACATCGGAGAGTTGTGTGAAGAACTTCTGAGACGCAGGGAAGAAGCCCGAAGTGGTGGTGGTGCCAAGGCTATCGAAAAGCAGCATCAAAAGGGCAAGCTTACGGCTCGCGAGAGGATCGACAAGCTGCTGGATCCAGGAAGCTTCGTGGAGATCGATGAGTTCGTGGAGCACAGGTGCACAAACTTCGGGATGGAAAAGAAGGTCTATCCCGGCGATGGTGTTGTCACAGGGTACGGAACCATCGATGGCCGCTTGGTTTACGTTTTCAGCCAGGACTTCACCGTCATGGGTGGTTCTTTGGGAGAAATGCACGCCAAAAAGATATGCAAGGTTATGGACCTTGCGGTGACCAATGGTGCTCCAGTAATAGGCTTGAATGATTCTGGCGGTGCACGCATACAGGAGGCTGTGGATAGCTTGTCAGGTTACGGCAACATTTTCTTCCGTAACACCCTTGCCAGCGGTGTCGTTCCTCAGCTTTCAGCCATACTGGGACCGGCGGCCGGTGGTGCGGTATACAGCCCGGCTCTGACAGACTTCATATTCATGGTGGACAAGATAGGGATAATGCACATAACTGGCCCCGCCGTTATCAAGGCTGTTACCGGCGAGGACGTAACGAGCGAGCAGATAGGTGGAGCCAGAGCCCACAACCAGATTTCTGGTAACGCCCATTTCTTCGCTGCCAATGAGGAAGAGTGCTTCGCGCAGATACGCAAACTTCTTTCCTACCTTCCCAGCAACAACATGGAAGAGCCTCCATTCGTTGAGACCGATGACCCTGTAGATAGGACCGAAATGGCCCTTCGTGACATAGTTCCCACCAACCCCAACAAGGGATACAAGGTGCAGGACGTCATAGAGAAGATCGTTGACAACGGTGAGTTTTTCGAAGTTCAGCCCATGTGGGCAAGGAACATCGTAACTGGCTTTGCTCGTGTAGGCGGCTATGTGATAGGCATCATCGCAAACCAGGCCGCAGTGATGGCTGGATGCTTGGATATAGATGCCTCCGATAAGGCCAGCAGGTTCATCCGCTACTGCGATGCCTTTAACATTCCTATCGTAACCTTTGTTGACGTGCCTGGATATCTCCCAGGAAAGGCCCAGGAGCTTGGTGGAATCATAAGACACGGTGCAAAGCTCCTTTATGCTTACAGTGAGGCCACGGTGCCTCTTATTACCCTGGTTCTGAGAAAGGCGTACGGTGGCGCCTACCTTGGCATGTGCAGCAAGGACCTTGGGGCGGACGTGGTATTGGCATGGCCCCAGGCCGAGATAGCAGTTATGGGTGCAGAGGGCGCAGCCAACATCATCTTCCGCAAAGAGATAGAATCTGCTGAAGATCCTCAGGCCGAGAGGGCCAAGAAGATAGAGGAATACAGGGCTGCTTTCGCCACGCCATATCAGGCTGCCAAGAGAGGTTTCGTGGATCGCGTGATTCTGCCTGAGGAGACGAGGTTGGAGATTTACAATGCACTCGTCCAGACGGAAGGCAAGCGGGCTCTGAGACCTCGTAGGAAGCACGGCGTAATGCCTCATTAGGGAGGTTTCAATATGGGGATGACAACTTTTGCTGAGAGATTTTCTCAAGGAACAAGCGGTGCAGTTGCCCTGGCTATGATTGCGTTCTCAGTGGTCTTTCTTGTACTCATGGGATTGACCCTGGTCATATATGCAGTTAGGTTCATAGCGGCAGGGAACAAGAAAGAACAGCCCGCTGGCAAGGGAGGAGGGGCTGTAAAGACGGCCACCTCTGCTCCTTCTGCTCCGGTGGCCCCAAAGGTAGCCCAGGTTGCCGCCAAGGATGAAGAGATAGCGGCCGTGATAGCAGCGGCTATAGCGGCCTCATGTGGCGGCGTGGTTACCTCCATACGCAGGGCCGCTCCCGTTAGTACGGGGCGCATGAAAGCTGCCAAGGCTTGGAAGCTTGCAGCAAGGATGGAACTTTCCGAAGGCCTGGAATAACCCAAAATTGACAGAAGTAATTACTAGAAAATTTTTTAAAAGTCGATAAGGAGGAGAAACAATGGCACGCAAATACAGGATCACGGTTAATGGTACAAGTTACGAGGTGGAAGTGGAGGAACTTCAAGCAGCAGCTGCGCCAGCGCCTGCTGCCGCTCCTGCGGCGAGCAAACCTGCTGCGCCAGCACCAGCTCCAGCTCCCGCGCCAACGCCAGCTCCGGCGCCTGCGGCCGCTCCAGCATCCGCACCAGCAGGCGGTGAGGTTGTTGAGGCTCCCATGCCCGGTAAAGTCCTAAAGGTGGCAGTGAGCGTTGGGGCTCAGGTGAACAGCGGGGATGTTCTCCTTATTTTGGAAGCCATGAAAATGGAAAACGAAATCCAGGCGCCAGTATCCGGCACTGTCAAAGAGGTGCGAGTAAAAGACGGCGATTCAGTCAATACCGGTGACGTGCTCGTAGTTTTGGGCTAGTCCAGCTTGAAAGGGTGAGAGGCCATGGAACTGTATTTTAAGGCCTTGTCGACTATCCTGACCCAGTCAGGATTTGCAGGGTTGACCTTAGGTAACATAATAATGCTGATAGTGGCTTTCGTGCTGCTTTACCTTGCCATAGCAAAGGGATTTGAGCCCCTTCTTCTGGTCCCTATTGCTACCGGCTGTCTGCTCGTCAATTTGCCGTTATCGGGAATAATGGATGAAGGCGGATTTTTGAGATACGTCTTCTTTGGTACAGAGCACGAAATATACCCGGTCATAATATTCATGGGTATTGGTGCATTGACGGACTTTTCGCCCCTCTTGGCGAATCCCATAACCTTTTTGCTGGGGGCTGCTGCCCAGTTGGGAGTTTTCATAGCTCTTTTCGGAGCTTTGATGCTCGGATTTACCGTGCAGGAGGCAGCATCTATAGCCATCATAGGCGGTGCTGATGGTCCGACCTCCATATACCTTACGATGAAGCTGGCCCCCCAGATTCTAGGAGCTGTGGCAGTTGCAGCTTACAGCTACATGTCGTTGGTTCCTCTAATTCAGCCTCCTGTAATAAAGCTTCTTACTACTAAGAAGGACAGGGCTATAAGGATGGACAGCCTTCGCCCAGTGAGCAAGAGGGAGAGAGTCCTTTTCCCAATTATTTGTACCATCGCTGCAGGGCTTATCCTTCCAGCTTCGGTACCCCTGATAGGTGTTCTCATGTTCGGTAACTTGCTTAGAGAGTGCGGGGTAACAGAAAGGCTCAGCCATGCAGCCCAGAACGAGATACTGAACGCAACGACTATATTCCTGGGACTTACGGTGGGTGCTACAATGCAGGCTGACTCGTTCCTTACCATAGGCACTATAAAGATCATATTCCTTGGGCTTGTGGCCTTCATCTTCTCAACTGCCGGAGGTGTTCTCTTCGGCCAGCTTATGAAGATCCTTTCTGGAGGCAAGATCAACCCGATGATAGGTGCTGCAGGGGTTTCTGCTGTTCCCATGGCGGCAAGGGTCGTTCAGCGCGTAAGCGCTCAGGAAAATCCTTCGAACTTCCTGCTGATGCACGCCATGGGCCCAAATGTGGCAGGAGTTATAGGAACGGCAGTTGCAGCAGGTGCTATGCTCACGCTCTTGAGCAACTAGATAGCGTCCTTGCGATTAAGAAAATAAAGCAGGCGAGGAATATCCCATCGCCTGCTTTATTTTATTCAGGGTTTTTGAAGAATCAAAAGATACATGGTGTCGTCGTCTTGGGTCTTCAATACGGAAAACATTTCTTCAGAAGCCCACTGGGCTACGGTCTCAGCACAGTCCAGAAGGTGATTGTTTATTGGAGATGGAAGAGCTTTATGAATTGAATTGATTTTTTCTCTGCTCTGAGAGTGAAACACGAAGGCCATCCCTTTTGGGACAAGGACCCGAAACCACTCTTTTAAGCATGCTCGTTTGTCTTCCAAGTGGGGAAAACAGGAAAATACAGTTATCAAGTCAATGCTTTCGTCTTCAATAGGTATGTTTTCGCTGAAGGCCTTAATTAGCTTTATCCTGGGATCATTGAACTTGGCAGAAGCCACTTCAAGCATCTTGGCTGATGGATCCAGGCCCCAGAGGGTACCATTCTCTTGCAGGCGCTCCAAGAGCAGGGGAAATAAAGTTCCTGTACCACAACCGATGTCCAGGATGGATTTGAAAGGGCCTGTGGGGCTTTGGACTTCCTGTAGGATGTTTTTAATCAACCTGTAGTCAACTTGTATTTTCTTGTCCCAGCTTGGGGCTATAGCATCAAAGTAACTAACCACATTATCCAACTTTTTCGTGCTCCCTTCCTTGGATGTAGATGGTTGCGCGTTCCAGAGCGAAGGTCAAAGGCGGCAAAACTAAAATTTGCATTATAACGCCAGGCAATCCAGCCACTAAAGAGGTAGTGAAGGGGAACAAAAGCGGGAATCTAGGTAGTCCGAAGAGGGGCAAAAGCCCCCAACCTACGATCCCAGTAACAGTTCTGCCTGCCGTCATGGCTAGCACCATGGAGATGTATATGTTCATGCCCTTTTCTCTGGTTTTGCCGGAGACGTATCCGTATGTCCCAAGTTCAAAAATCATAAGTTGTGCTATTGGGGGCACCATGGGAGGCATTCCTGTGAGCAAGGAGGATAGCAATGGAGTGAGTGTTCCAACTAGCAATCCCTCACGGGAGCCCAGAAGCAATCCAGCCAAGAAAACCGGGATGTGCATGGGCAGGAATATTTTCCCAAGACCGAACAGGTGGAAGAGCATGGGCAACAAAATCCCCAACGCTACAAAAAGGGAACAGCCAGTCAGCTTGCGGGTAGCCATTGTAGGTGCTCCTTTCATACTTTTTTGTTAATTAGTAACACTCATGAAGGGAATAGTCAAGACAAAAGGATAAATCAGCCTACCGTAAATATGTCCTAGAGGTTAATATAATGAGGTGTTGGTGAGTCAATAAGCCTGGGGGGAATGTTAGATGAACATATCTACGTTTATCAGAGAGGAAGTGAAACCTGCCCTGGGATGTACTGAGCCTGGGGCTGTGGCCCTAGCTGCCTCTGTAGCGGCTAAAGAACTTGCATCAGATGTGGAGCGTATACATCTTAAGCTTTCTGCCAACATCTTCAAAAACGGACTAAGTGTGGGGATACCTGGCCTTAAGAGCAAAAGAGGTAACCTCTTGGCAGCGGCTTTAGGGGCATTAGGAGGTAATCCCGATAAAGGCCTGATGGTTTTAGAGGGGATCGGAGAAGAAACCCAACAAAAAGCTTTGAGGATGCTCCAAAGCGGAGGGGTGACGCAGGAAGTGGTGCAGGACGTGCCATCCGTCTACGTGGAGGCAGATGTTTATGGTGGTGGCCACAGTGCGTCGTGTGTTGTTTCAGGAAAGCATGACAGGGTCGTTGAGGTAAGGAAGGACGGGAACATAACAAGAAGGTTGCTGGAGGTGGATTCGACATCTCAGACTAGACCCAGACATGTAGACGAGCTGATGAACATGGGCATGAAGGAGCTGTGGAAACTTGCAGATCAGATAACCCAAGAAGACGAGGAGTTTTTGGTCTCGGGAGCGGAGATGAATTTGAAAGTAGCTGAGGCAGGCCTGAAGGAGCCGTGGGGTATAGGTGTGGGGTATACGATCAACATGCAAGATTTTTCAAGAGAGGATATCCTGATGGGGATTAAGGCTGTTTGCGGTGCTGCAGCGGATGTTAGAATGGCAGGAGGATCATACCCGGTGATGAGTAGTGCGGGGAGTGGAAACCACGGAATAACAGCCATTCTACCGCCTACCATAGTGGCGAAAAGGCTAAAGAAGGACAAAAGGTCCCTCGCAGAAGCTTTGGCCCTTAGCCACATGGTTACCAGTGCCATAAAAGCTCACACTGGCCGCCTGACGCCCATATGTGGTTGTGCCGTAGCAGCCGGGTCAGGGGCGGCTGCAGCCATTGTGAGGCTTTGTGGTGGAACTTATCAGCAGGCCCAGCAGGCAGTAGGTTTCTTGGCGGCTTCTTTGCTTGGCATGATATGCGATGGAGCGAAAGAAGCATGTGCGCTCAAGGTATCTACAGCGGCAGGGGAAGCCTACACCAGTGCTTTGCTGGCCCTAAAGGACAGAAGCTTTCCTGTTGCCCAGGGGTTAATATCTGAGGATTTTGTGGAAACCGCCAGGTCCATAGGCTTGTTGAGCAGGGAAGGCATGGTCACCACTGACTTGGTTATGCTTAAAAGACTTTCAGAGCTTAATGGACTGTAGGTTTTAAGAAAACTTTTTCGGGAAAGGACAAGCACAATATGGCAGAGAACAAGGACAGACGAAACAACTTCATATGGGGTGCTATTAAATTTTTTATGCACTTGACCAGTATTTTGCCTCATAAGGTTGCAGTGCGTCTTGGGGGGTTTTTGGGGCTATGTGTTTGGGCACTTTCCAAAAAGAAAGTTGACGAAGCGGAGAAACGATGTGTGGAAGTGTTAGGGGTAGGAGTGACCAAGGCACGAAAGATAGTAAGGGACTCCTATGTAAACCTTGGAAGGGGCTTCTCGGAGTTTGTGCTTCTTCCCAAGTTGAGGGAGGGCCTTTTTGAATATGTCACTGTTCATGGAGAGGAAAACCTCAAAAGCGCCTTTTCGCAAGGCAAAGGAGTGATTTTGCTTACAGCCCATATAGGCAATTGGGAGTTTGCAGCTGCTTATTTGGGGCTTTCTGGTTATCCAATGAACGCAATAGGAGCGGAGCAGAGGGATGAAAGGATAACCAATTTAATAGAGGACCTTAGGGCAAGCTGCGGAGTAAAGACCATAGGTAAGGGGTTTGATCTGAAAAGCGCCCTAGCCTGTCTTAAAAGAGGGGAGCTTTTGGGAGTCTTGCTGGATCAGGACTTCAGGGACAAAGGTGTGGTGGTGCCATTTTTGGGCGTTGATGCGAGCACACCATACGGACCATTGAAGATGGCGGACAAGCTCGGAGCCTTGATTGTACCTCTTTTCATAATAAGAAGAGAAGACGGCATAAGGCATGACCTGTACTTTTTGGAGCCATTGCAGCCTAAAGGATCAAAGTTTGAGGATTCCTTGGAGGAGTCCGCTGCGATGTGCAATGACGTCATAAGCCAGTGGATCTTGAGGTTTCCCGGACAGTGGATGTGGCTCTATGACCGGTGGGCCTCCACCAGGGAGAGAAAACGATGATACTGGCCATGGACCCTGGCCGAGGAAAGTTCGGTTGGGCTTTTGGTACCTCAAAAGGAGAGCTTCTTTTATGCGGCATAACCCCTACAGACAGGATGGAGGATTTTATAGATGCCGTCCTTAGGGAAGAAGGAGCTCTTTTGGAAAGTTGGGCTACTGAAGGTGATAAGCCCTTCACATTGGAGAGGCCAGAGATGGTCCTTTTGGGAAAGGGAACGGGAAGTGGCCTTTTTCGCAAGGTTCTGGAAGCAAAAGGAGTTCAATACGTATTAGTTGATGAAGCTTTCTCCACCCTAAAGGCCAGGAACCTGTATTGGAGACTCCATCCACCCAGGGGGATTATGAGATTGATTCCCAGGTCTCTTAGAGTCCCTCCACGGGACTTGGACGATCTTTCAGCGTTAGTTCTCTTGGAGCGATGGGTTGAAGAAAGCAGGAACCGTTAGAAACCTTGCACAGAAGAGAAAAAGATTATACATTATACAAGAGGTGGAAATATGAAAAAACTTCCTAGATTGAAGGTTTACATGGAGCAACCAGGTTTTGGTGTGGGGTGTGTCGAGTTAGAGTATGGAGAAGAGGAGATGAAGTCCTTTCCCATGGCAGGTGTTCGCCATCAGGTGGGGGAGCTCTTGGTTAAGATCAAGGAGAATTATAAGGACAGATTGGAATTGGATCTGGTCGATCCGAGGAACATCGTAGCTTTGAAGGACGTTTTACTTCTGGGTATCAAATCCACGGAAGTGACGTGGGTGTTGAACCGCAAGGTCATTTTTAGAGGTGTTCCCGACTGGGACACCATAAAGAAGGCCATAGATCAAGCTTTACAGTAGTACCAATAAATAACCACAGTTGGTGTAAACTTTAATCCTAAATTCAAGGGAGGGGAAAGTGAACTTTATGCGAAAGTCGCTGTTGTCTATAACCGCCGAGATTGGAATACTTTTTTATTCTCTTTTCAAGTGGATATTTTTGGCTATATTAGCTGGTGTGGTAGTTGGAGCGGCGGCTTCTTTGTTCTTGCTGATTCTGCATGAGAGTATAGATTTCGTCCTGAAGTATTCCCCTTGGAGCTTTGTCCTTTTGCCGGCAGGGTTGGTGGTGAGTACATATCTCGTTAAAACCTTTGCACCAGATGCTGCTGGTCATGGGACCGAGAAGGTCATAGAGGCAATTCACATGCGTTCAGGCAGAATACCCATTGTTGTGGTTCCCGTAAAGCTTTTGGCTACGGTTATAACCCTCTCGGTGGGGGGATCCGCAGGCAAAGAGGGGCCATGTGCCCAGATAGGAGCTGGTATTACCTCTTCCATGGCTAGTTTGTTCAGGTTTAACGACATTGACCGTAAGAAGCTAGTGGTATGTGGTATATCTGCAGGTTTTGCTTCCATCTTTGGTACTCCCATAGCTGGGGCCATATTTGGCCTTGAGGTACTCTTCATCGGGCAGGTTTTGTACGACGTCCTTTTGCCGTCCTTCATCAGCGGAATGGTGGCCTTCCAGACGGCGTCCCTTTTGGGCGTAGAGTACTTCAAGTTTCCTGTAGAGCTTCACGCAACGTTTTCTGAAAGCGGATTTGTTTTGGCCATAGCATCAGGGGTCTTCTTCGGCCTTGTGGCTTTGCTTCATATAGAAATAATCAAAGCTGTTGAAGGACTTTCGGGCAAAACCTCAATAGGGCCCTACAAGAAAGCCTTTTATGGAGGTTGTTTACTCCTGGTGCTCGGATTGCTCTTTGGAACGAGATATTTCGGTTTGGGAACTGAGACCATAGAGCAGGCATTATCGGGGAAAGATGTGCCCCTTCTTGCCTTTTTCCTCAAACCTATTTTTACGAGCATCACATTATCAGTAGGTGGAAGCGGTGGAATACTGACTCCCACATTCTTCGTGGGTGCCACGTCTGGGGTGACCTTTGCCAAGATCTTTGGTCTGGACCCCATGCTCTTTGCTTGCATAGGTTTCGTGGCGGTTCTTGCTGGTGCGGCTAACACTCCTATTGCTGCGACCATAATGGCTGTGGAGCTTTTCGGGTCGAGCGTTACGGCATATGCTGCGGCCTCATGCATAGTGGCGTTCGTCATAAGTGGACATAGGAGCGTCTATCCCAGTCAAATACTGGCTCGTCCCAAGTCTCCCGTCTTCAGGTGCAATGGAAATGAGCCTGTTGAGAAAGTAAGCCACGAAGTGATCACCAGGGAAACTCTGATCCCCTACCTCCGAGAACAGCTCAAACTCTATTGGAACCGCAAAACTTTCCATCTGCGTGACCAGAGAAAAGACGATGAAGTTCAGTAAAGTTCCTTAATACATGCCCTAGCCAAAGCCTCCAGGCTTGAGATCATCCTTTCTTTGGGAAGGGAGGCAGCCTCGTATGCAATGGGAAGCTCAGTGCACGCTGCTATGACAGGTAGGTCCTGTTCACTCCAAAGCTCTTCAACGGCGTTTCTTAGTGCCTTCTTTGCTTTGTCTGGGCGGCCTTCTTTCACGGCTGTTATGGCAGAGGTTATTGTTCTCTGTACGTTGGGGTTTGGTTTATACAGTTGAAAGCCCTTTTGGCTTGCGTGGGCATCGTAGAGTCCTGTCTTGATGGTTCCTTCTGTTGCCAAAAGCCAAGCGCCCCTTTCGTCTTTATTTAGTGCTTCGTCTAGGGTGGAGGTCACAATGTGAACTAAAGGCGCAGGTAGTAAGTCACCCATCTTGTCTATGAAAAAGTGGGCTGTGTTGCAGGGGACTGCCAGAATGTGGGCTCCCCACTTGGCTAGAGTCTCGAGTCCTTCCTTGATTAGGCCGAAGGGATCCTCACCGGCTCCCAGTATGGCTTGAGTCCTGTCAGGTATCTGAGGGTTGGATAAAAGATATATCTTGGGATGGTCTTGATCCCTTTGGGCTGGAGCCATTGTGGCAAGAAGTCTCAAGAACTCGGCTGTCGCAGCAGGCCCCATGCCACCTAAAACCCCAAGGATTTTATTGTTGTAAGAACTCATTCTTTAGTCTCCTCCTAAGTTATTTCGTGGGACTGATTATTTTTGTTGAATGAATACCTAATAATATATTATAAAAGAACGGGTTTTGGAATAAACGAAGAAAGGGTGCATATAGTTGAGAATGCCAAAAAAAGGGGCTTTGTTTTTTTTGTCCGTGTGGGTTGCCTTTTTTATGTGTTTTTTTAATGGGGTAACAGCTGCAGCAGACGGGGGTGTGGTCTTGGTTCTTTCGGGAGGTGGAATCAGAGGCCTGGCTCACATAGGGGTTATAAAGGCCCTGGAAGAAAGGAACGTTCCAGTTGTGGGGATCGTTGGTACCAGTATGGGATCCCTGGTGGGGGCCCTTGCTTCCTGCGGATATGACGCCCCACAACTCGAGAAAATCATAGGCGATATAGATTTGACTGAACTTTTATATGATAGGACGGCTCCCTCAAAAATGGCCATTGGGGAAAGGGCCCTAGCGGAACAGCAGACCCTTCTGAGGATAGACATGGATAAGTCTTGGAGAGTAGAGGGCCCCAAGGGGGCCATGCGAGGAAAACGTTTGATCGAACGTTTTGCAAGGTGGACCAGTGTATGTCCTGTGAACAATTTCGATAACTTACCTGTACCCTTTGCCGCAGTTGCTACAGATTTGGTGTCCGGTGAGGCCGTAGTCATAAGGCAAGGAGACCTTGCCTCAGCCATGAGAGCATCCATGTCCATTCCAGGACTTTTCGAACCTTGGGAGATGGACGGACGGATGCTGGTGGATGGAGGACTTGCTGCAAATTTACCAGTAAGGATAGCAAAAAAGATATTTCCTAACCATCCAATAGTCGCGGTGGACGTGACGGGAAAGGGTAAAAGCAAGGAAGAGATCCGTACGGTTATGGACGTTATAGATCAGTCCATAACCGTAATGACCAGAAGAACCGTAGAGGAAGATGCAAGATATGCTGATGTCCTCATAACTCCTGATGTTTCCAAGGTTTCCATATTATCCACCAGAGGCTGGGATGAGATAATCGAAAGAGGCTACATAGCAGCCGCTGATAAGATGCCAGAGGTGCTTGCCCTGTTTAGAGGTGGAGGTGTTGCCAAGACAGGGAGAATGCGTCCAGAAAAGCCCGTAGTGGAGAGTATAGCCATAGAGGGCATGGGAGGCGAGGTAGCGAAGGAAATATTGGAGTCCTGCGAGGATTGCATAGGAAAGCCTCTGGACGTAAGTAGGCTTCAGGAAGTGTGCAGGTCCCTCAGAGAGAGTGAGGGAATAAAGGAGGCGTCTTATGTTGTTCAGAGAAAGACTTCTTCCACGGCCAAAGTGATAATAAAGGTGGAAAAGGAACCTCCGTACCAATTTGTGCTGTCAGGTTACGCTTCCAATTTGTCCCCCAACCGACAGCTTTATGGGGACCTATTTATGAGAGATGTAGTTTATGAAGGAGATGTCCTATACGTCAAAACAGGTATTGGAGAAAACTGGGGAGCCCAGGTAGGGTACCTTGGAATAATTGACGATGAATCCATGAGGTTTGGGTTGGATTTGTTTGCTTTGAAGGAAGAGTACCAACCAGAGGGGTTAGGTGCATATGAGTGGAAAAAATATGGCTTAACAGTCGGCGAGTACATCAAGACAGGAGAGCTTAGGTGGTATCTGGGTTATAAAATGGGTGAGGCTCGCTACGAGGGCGAAAATCACAGCTTCCATGGCCCTTCGATAGGCATAGCGTGGGACAACAGGGATGATCCCATAGACCCGGAAAAAGGAACGGAGATTAACGTTGCTGGTTGGTTAGAGGACAATTCTATGCTTCTTGGAAGGCTTGAGGTACGTTCCATATTACCTCTGGGGCAATCTTCCAAGGTGATTTTCAGGGGAGGGGCGATCCTGGGTGACCAGGGACGTCCTTGGTTCTCAGCATATCTGGGAGCCAAAAATGAGTTGTACTCCAGAGCCTACCACCCGCTGAAGGGAGAAAACGCTGCTTGGGCTGGCCTTACCTATCGTAAGGCTCTAACGGAGAGCTGGTGGGGAAGAGTTTATGTGGATCTTTTTGCAACGGGTGGAAGAGTTTACCCGGAGGATTGGGAAGACGCAAGAGAGGTTTGGGAGACTGGCCTGGCTGTAACCCTGCCCGGTAAGATTTTGGATGGTAAGATATTCGTCGTGTACGATGACGAAGGGGATTGGAGTTTCGGATACTCCTTGGGTAGCCCCAGAGATTATGGTGAACTGGTGTATCCATGAGGCAAGTTGGAAGGTTTCCTTTACAACGACTGTATATTTACTAAAATAATCTGCATGTTAGTTTGTTAAGAGGAATTTTGTGATTTTGGAATCCAAGAAACTCTTAAGTGAGTAGGATGGGGAGGATTAAAGATGGCAAAAAATATTACACCGAGGGAAGAAGATTACTCGCAATGGTACCTTGACGTCATAAAGGCCGCGGAGTTGGCGGACTACGCTCCTGTCAGAGGTTGCATGGTCATAAGGCCCAATGGGTATTCCCTTTGGGAGATGATACAGAAGCATTTTGATGAAGCATTCAAGGACACGGGGCACGTCAACGCTTACTTTCCCCTTCTTATACCCAATTCTTTCTTGGAGAAAGAAGCAGATCACGTGGAGGGGTTCGCTCCTGAGTGCGCGGTGGTTACCCATGCTGGAGGCGAGGAACTTGAAGAACCTTTGGTGGTAAGGCCAACGTCGGAAACGGTAATAGGACACATGTACAGCAAATGGGTTCAGTCTTGGAGGGACCTTCCAATCCTCATAAATCAGTGGTGCAACGTAATGAGGTGGGAGAAGCGGTCAAGACTTTTTCTCAGAACCTCGGAGTTCTTGTGGCAGGAAGGACACACCGCTCATGCCACTAAAGAGGAGGCCATGGAGGAAACCCTCAAGATGCTTGGGGTGTACCGCAAGATAATGGAGGAGGTATTGGCCCTGCCAGTGATAACTGGGGAGAAGTCGGAGGGTGAACGTTTTCCCGGAGCAGACAATACCTATACGTGCGAAGCCATGATGACCGACAAGAAAGCCCTTCAAGCGGGGACTAGCCATTTTCTCGGTCAAAATTTTGCCAAGGCCTTCGATATAACCTTCCAGAGCAAAGAAGGGACCTTGGAGTATGCTTGGACAACCAGTTGGGGAGTATCTACCAGGCTTATAGGGGCCATAATAATGACCCACTCTGACAACGATGGCTTGATTGTGCCGCCTAACGTGGCTCCCGTGAAGGCCGTCATTCTGCCCTTAGGCGCTGAAGAGGCCAAAGTTACGGAACTTTATGAGCCTAAAGCACAGGAATTGGCTGCCACATTGAACGATATATTAGGAAAGAGAAGCGTAAAAGTCGACACCAACTATCACATGAGGCCAGCGGACAGGTTCTTTTACCATCTACAGCGTGGAGTGCCTTTGAGGATTGAACTAGGCGAAAAAGAGTACAGCAAGGAGTCGGTTAGGTTGGTGAGGAGGGACACTGGTGAGAGATTCGATGTGTCCTGGGATAGGGCTCCCGAGGTGGTCAAAGAAACCTTGGAGGCCATCCAAGCCAACCTTTACAAGAGAGCCAAGGACTTCAGAGAATCTAATACCCACTTTGTGGAATCCTTTGATGAGTTCAAGAAGGTCCTTGCAGAAAAGGGTGGATTTATAAAGGCCTACTTTGCTGGAAGCAAGGAAGATGAACGGGCTATAAAAGAGGAGACCATGGCCACAGTTCGCTGCTTCCCCTTGGATGAAGAGCATGCAAGAGGCAAATGCTTCTACACCGGCAAGGAAGGAGCGAGGTTAGCCATTTTCGCTAAAGCGTATTAGTGTGGAGTAAGATTCTGAAAAAAGGCTGATAATGCGATAAAGTGGCCCTGCTATCGCTCTTAGGGCCACTTTATTTTATAATAATAATGTGTAGTGGTTTTCAGGGATTGCACAATTTCGCAACGACACGGGAGGAGAGAATATGGTTTCCGAGCGAAAGGTCGGAAAGACGGTAATAAGGCTTGTAAAGGGAGACATAACTCAATATGACGGTGATGCCATAGTCAATGCAGCCAACAACCACTTGTGGATGGGAGCTGGTGTAGCAGGAGCTATAAAGAGGAGAGGAGGAGAGTCCATAGAAAAGGAGGCAGTGGAGCGGGGCCCCATTAAGGTTGGAGAAGCCATAGTGACAGAGGCTGGCGACTTGGATGTGGACTACATAATCCATGCTGCTGTGATGGGACAGGACCTCAAGACGAGCGAGGCCATAATAAGGGAAGCTACGCAGAACAGCTTATATAAGTGCGACGAACTCGGCATAGAGAGGGTTGCGTTTCCTGCCTTTGGCACCGGTATTGGGGGATTCCCCGTCGATAAGTGTGCCAAGGCGATGCTGGAGGAAGTAGTGCTGTATCTTGAGGAAGAAAAGGACACCAACCTCAGGGAGATAGCCTTTTACCTTTTTGGAGAGGAAACCTACATGGCGTTCGCGAGGGCTCTTGAAAAGGTTCACGTAGTCCAAGGAATGGAAGGAGAATAAAGAAATTTTAAATTCCTGTAAGGGGCCACAAATTGCTTCCGTTTAATTAGTTGAAGGAGATGGTGGGAGT